>QNCB01000126.1 GCA_003644335.1 Planctomycetota bacterium
CTGTTGACTGGTTGATTAGTTAACTGGTTAACTGGGAAAAGATTACAAAACAAATACGCCAAAGCTCCGTGCCCAGATAAAACCTGAAAAACACAAAGGTTTCGACGCTATAAAAATTTGTGTGATTCTTTACTAGCCAACTAGTTAACCAATCAACCAACTACTCAAACCGGTCGGTTTGAGTAAGTAATCAGTAATCGGCCTTCTATGGAAAATCACAGCCGAGGTGTCCCGATGCCGAAATCCACAATCCGAAATCCGAAATTTTTTTTCAGTCTGCTATTCCAGCGGTTTTAGTATCATACCGGTTGCCAGTTTCGGGTAGAAGTAGGTGCTTTTGTGGGGCATGGATTCCCCGGCGTTGGCGATTGCTTCGACCGCAGCCAAGGGCGTGCCCTGCATGATAACTGCCAGCGAAACATCCTTGCGTCTGCCCTCGTCGCGAGCGGCGTTGCCGTCGGCGGTGTAGCGCACTTCGAAATCATCCGTAGCCCAGGGCTTCAGCGCGTTGTCGATAACCAGCCTGTGGAGAATCGCTACGTCCAGGTCCCGCCAGGCCTGGCAGTGGTCCGGTGCGACCTTGAGCATTTCCTGCGGGTCGGTCAGTTGTCCTATCCACATCTCCTCGCCGTGGACAAACGCCATGGCTCCCTTGCCGTGCGGGGCGAGATAGGCGTCGGCGTCGGCCAGGTCTACATCCAGCGTGGGACACTTGGCCCAGGCGAAGCTCCCCAGGGCGTCTCGCAGTTTTTCCAGCGTAAAATCTTTGCTGAGACCTTCTATAAGCCGATGCGTCGGCAGCACGAGCAAGCCCGGATCGTCGCGAGCTACCAGGGCGAAGAGTACGAAATTGGCCTGGTGTTCCGCGTCGATAAGGCCCGCGTCTCGCAGGGCGTCGCGATAGTTCATCGCGGTGGTGTAGCGGTGATTTCCATCGGCTATGTAGACTGGCACGCTGGCCAGGGCGGCCTGGATTTCGGCGATGGTTTTTGGGTCTTTGACGACCCAGAGCTTTTCCGTAACGCCGCCAAGTTCGCCCCGGATTTCAGGCTCTGGGCCCGCAGCTTCGGCGAGCTTGCCCACCACGCCGATGGGGTCGTTGTAGAAGCCGAAGATCGGCGAGAGCTGGGTCTTGGTGGTGGTCGTGAGCTTCAGACGGTCAGCCTTGGGGCCTGCGAAGGTGTGCTCGTGCGGGATAACATCTTTGCCAAGCGGCGTGGCCCGAACGCCCGAGAGCATGGCCCGACGCGAATAGGTCTGGCCCGCCCAGGTATAACCCTGTTCGTAAAGATACAGCGCCGGCTCGGGGTCCTGCTGCAAGATGCCGCGCTTCTGCCACTTCTCCAGCAGCGTGGCCGAGGTCTTGTAAACCTCTGGCGGGCCTAGCTCCTTGGGCGGAACATGCGGCAAGTCGATCGCCACGATGTTATGCTTATGACCAGCCAGAAGCTCGTCCTTGTCAGCCTGGTCTAAAATATCATAAGGCGGCGCGATGTGCTTGCTGACGTCGTTTGTAGCGAACCGCCATCCACAAAAAGGTTGAATATCCATAACAAAGTCTCCCGTTCTGTTTAACTTCAGCCCTGGCCATTCTACACCAAGCAACACAACTTACGCAATAGGCTGTGTGAAATGAGGAATGACGAAATCCGAATTAGGAATCAATGACCAATGCCCAAATATCCAAGCCCCATTGAATGCCCAACCCTCGAATCCCGATAAAGGTCCACGGATTACACGGATTAAAAGAAGATCACACGGCGTTTTAACCAAAAAAATCTGTGTAATCTTCTTCTAAAAATCCGTGGACTCCTATTCCCTGTTTATCTATTTCGTAACCGTTCACGGCTTTCTTCGGCCCGCCGGGTTTCAAATTTGCCCGAGGAATGACAAGAAATGAAAACAGGAAAAAAGAACTTCATGCTCTTCATGTACTTCAAAGTGAATTTTCGTGTAGCAGTGAACGGTTACCCTATTTCTTTTTCGCCATGGTGAAGAATGTCAGCGACATTATCTGGAACACCGCTGCGACGATCGCCCAGAGCGTTGCGGTGTGTATTTTGTCCACATCCAGGGCCTGGTAAAACACCAGTATCAGCAGCAAGCCTACTACTACCTGGCTTAGGCCTCCCAGCAGGTTTATCAGGTTGAACTCGTCGTGTTCGCTTTGGCGGGTTATCTGGCGAACGTGCCGAAGAATTTCCTTGCGAACCACAGCGTCCTCGTCCTCGTCGCCAGCCGGGGTTGTCGAAGGGGCAGCAGGGGGCGGCGGCGGTGCGGTTTTCGCCGCCGTCGCTGGGGCAGTTTTAGTTTTAGCTTTGGTGGGGGTGGTAGCTGACTCGCGTTTTATTATCCGGGCGGCTTCTACAAGGTTCCGCGCGTGGAAGTCAGCCTGGAACTCCTCGTTTTCGTCCTCTGCCCCGTGCGAAGCCAGGTGCGACCCCTGGGACTTTACCCGAACCGTCCGACACCCCGCCCGCTGGCCTGCCCCGACGTCCCGCGGCGAGTCGCCCACCATCCAGCTGGACGCGAGGTCTATGTCCAACTCCTGGGCAGCCTTGAGCAACATGCCCGGAGCGGGCTTGCGAAGGTCGGACTCTTGCGAGTATCTCGGCACCGAGCCGTCGGGATGATACGGGCAGTAATATATCGCATCGAGCGGAGCGTCCTTCTCCGCCAGTTGCTCGCCGAGCCTGGCGTGGATTTTTTTCAACGTCTCCTCGTCCAGCAGGCCCCGGGCGATACCCGACTGGTTGGTTACCACGACAATGGCAAAGCCGCTCTGCCTCAGCGACCGAATAGCCAACTCCGTACCGGGCAGAAGCTTGACCGCCTCGGGGTCGGCCAGGTATCCCGGGTCGTCAATCAGCGTATTGTCCCGATCCACAAAGACAGCTGGTTTAGACATTATTGGTCTCCCGAATCTGTGTCGTGCGTCTCGACGATTTTGTTGATCGTCTCGGTCGTGCTTCTGCCTTGCACCAGGTCAAGCCGTTGTACCCGCCCGCCGTAGCTCTCGACGAACTCCTGCCCGACGATTATATCCGTCGAGCCGCCCTTGACCAGCACGCCAGGGCGGAGCAGCTCCAGCAGGGCTTCGGGGGTTTCCTCGTCGAATATCGTAACGTAATCGACGCATTCCAAAGCGGCAAGCATCGCCGCCCGCTCGTCCTGGCTGACGATAGGCCGAGTTGGCCCTTTGACCTTGGCGACGGACTTGTCGGAATTGATAGCCACGATCAGGCGTGTGCCGCACTGTCGGGCCTGGATGAGATATTGAACGTGTCCCATGTGCAGCAGGTCGAAACAGCCATTGGTAAAAACCACCGTGCCCGAAGCCTGTCGCAGCGACGCCACTTCCCGGGCCAACTGCTCCCGCGTCATTATTTTCGACCGCCTGGCCCCGCCTGGCCCACGAAGCTCCCGAGCTATCTGCTCCCGCGTTATCGCAGCGACGCCGAAATGCTCCACCTCCAGCCCGCCTGCGATGTTCCCCAGTTCCACAGCCTGGCCCGGGTTGCAGCCAGCTGAGATCGACACCGACAACGTAGCGGTTACCGCGTCGCCAGCCCCCGTGCCGTCGGCTACCTCGTGAGGCTCAGCTGGGATAATCTCGCCCTTGCCAACCTCGCTGCGATACAAAAAACTGCCCTGGCGGTCGAGCGTGATGACCACGAACTCCGCGTCGGTGGTTTCGGCGATTTTACCCGCAGCCTGGGCGAGCGAACCTTCGTCAGATATTTTGACGCCCGTAGCCAACTGAGCTTCATATCGGTTGGGAGCAAGCAGTGTCGCGCCGCGATATCTGCTGAAATCTTCGATGAGCGCCGGGTCGACGATAACCTTGCAACCCTGCTGCCGGGCCTGGCCTATCATGTCCCCAGCCAGGCCCGCGGAAAACAGGCCCTTGTTATGATCCTGCAAAGTCAGGCACGCCCCGCCAGCCAGGCCCTCGGACAGAGCGTTCAGCAGGGCGTCGCGAACATCCGCGGGCAGGGGGGCTGCGTCTTCGTCGTCCACTCGGAGAATCTGGTGCGGGTTCTTGTGCTGGGCCAGGCCGACATATCTGGTTTTTCGCACGGTCGGTCGCCCCGGCAGCTCGACCAGGCCTGCGGTATCGGCGCCGCAGTTTTGCAATTGGCTGATAAGTTCCCCGCCCGGGGCGTCCTGGCCTATGAGTCCGACGCACCGCACCGACCCGCCCAGGCTGCGGACGATCGAAGCGACATTGCCCGCTCCGCCCGGTCGAGATTCCCGCCTGGTAACTCGCAGCACGGGCACAGGGGCCTCCGGGCTGATCCGCTCGACGTCGCCGTAGACGTATTCGTCCAGCATGAAGTCGCCCGCCAAAACAACCCCCGCCGCGTCAAAGCCATCCAGGATATCGACAAGTTTTTCCATTAAGGCAATTCTACCTGCCCAAGCCACGCAACGCAACTTATACTGGTTGACTAATCGACCAGTAGGTTTATACCAAGCCCTGTGCGAGCATCGCGTTGCCGACCTTTACAAACCCTGCGATGTTAGCCCCAGCCATGAGGTTGCCCTTCATGCCGTAAGCCTCCGCCGCGGCGGTGCACTGGTCGTATACAGCGTTCATGATAATCTTCAGCCGAGCGTCTACTTCCTCAAAAGGCCAATCTATCCGCATCGAGTTCTGGGCCATCTCCAGAGCGCTGGTAGCCACGCCGCCGGCGTTGGCAGCCTTGGCCGGGCCGAAGGAAACGTCGTTGCTGAGGTAGATTTCGATAGCTTCGGGAGTGCTGGGCATGTTGGCGCCTTCAGCGACGACCTTACAGCCATTGTTCACCAGCAGCTGAGCAGCGGCGTCGTCGATCTCGTTTTGCGTGGCACTGGGCAGGGCGACGTCGCACGGGACGCTCCAAATGCCATGCCAGTCTTCGGTATACTGGGCTGACGGATGGGCGTCGACGTATTCCTTGATTCTGCCTCGCTCGACTTCCTTGATCCGCTTGACCGTGTCGAGCTTAATGCCCTCTTCGTCCACGATATACCCGCCCGAGTCGCTCAGAGCGATAACCGTGCCGCCGAGTTCCTCGACTTTTTGCGTAGCATAGATAGCGACGTTTCCGCTGCCGGAGACGACGACCTTCTTGCCCTTCCAGTC
>QNCB01000127.1 GCA_003644335.1 Planctomycetota bacterium
AGAAAAAGATTTCGGATTTCGGATTGTGGATTGTGGATTTCGGATTATTTCACGGGCCAACCCAATTCAAAATCGAAATCGTCGGGTGCCGTGGTTGCGGTGTTTGCAACCACGTTCTATGAATCACAGTCCCCATGGCTACCCCGCAAACAGCCGCGGTGTAGCCATGCCACCCAGTCTGGGCGAGTAGAAAAAGATTTCGGATTGTGGATTTCGGATTATTTCACGGGCCGACCCAATTCAACCACGGCACCCGGGCAATACTTTGGGGTTAAATAAAAAATCTTGCCTGCTTGATTTATTGTCCGTCCTGGCGTAGTATGTTCTCGAGGCATCGAGAGTGTGTGAGGGTCTTGGCCCGTAGACCGCACGGCAACCTGTCCCGCTTGCGGGATAAGGTGCCACAGCCAACCCGAAAGGGAGCGATGTGGCCTGGCGATTATCGCGGGCAATCCGCTTAGGACAAAAGGCAAGATTTTTTGTCTCCCGACCATCTCTCCCCGCCCGGCCCTGGGCGAAAGGTTCGCCAGCAAGCTGATTCTCGGCTGTGAACGGTTATGTAATTTTTAGCCTGTAGCTCTGACCAGCTACCGAAAGGATTTTGAAATGACTGACGAAACTGCGAATTATCGTTTGGGCACGCTGGCGGTGCATGCTGGCTATGACGTCGAGCCGACCACGATGAGCCGGGCTGTGCCGATCTATCCCACAAGCAGCTATGCCTTCCGCGACACCGACCACGCTGCGGACCTCTTTGCCCTCAAGGAGTTCGGCAATATCTACTCGCGCCTGCAAAACCCCACCTGCGATGTCCTGGAAAAACGACTCGCCGCTATGGACGGCGGAGTCGCGGCCCTGGCCTTTGCCAGCGGCATGAGCGCTATCACCGCCGCGGTGGCTACCCTTGCCGAGGCAGGGCAGAATATCGTCTCGTCCTCCAGCCTGTATGGCGGCACGACGACCCTGTTCTCGCAAACCTTCAAAAAGCTGGGCATCGATGTAAAGTTCTTCAAACCCGAAGAGCCAGCCGCTGCTGCGGAGCTTATCGACGAGAATACCCGCGCGGTTTACATCGAGACCATCGGCAACCCGAACAATGTCGTGCCGGACTTCGAGAAGATAGCCCAGGTCGCCTGCGCAGCTGGCGTGCCGTTGATTGTGGACAACACCGTTGCGACGCCCGCGCTGTTCAAGCCTTTGGATTTCGGAGCCGATATCGTGGTCTATTCGACCACCAAGTTTATCGGAGGCCATGGCGTGCACATCGGCGGAGCGGTGGTGGATGGCGGCAAGTTCGACTGGGCCGCCCAGCCCGAGAAATGGCCCGCCTTTACCGCGCCAGACCCGGCCTACCATGGCGTGGCTTTCACCGAGGCCCTCACGCCCGTCGGCAATATCGCGTACATCGTGCATATGCGGACGCATTGGCTTAGGGACACCGGAGCGGCTATGAGCCCGTTTGCGGCGTGGGCGTTTTTGCTGGGCATCGAGACGCTGCACCTGCGCATGCCGAGGCACGTTGCCAACGCCCTGGCTGTGGCGAAATGGCTTGAGGAAAATCCCGCTGTCGAGTGGGTGAACTATCCGGGCCTGGCGAACCATCGCTCGTATGAGCTCGGGCAAAAGTATCTCCAAGCCGGCCAGGGTGCCATCATCGGCTTTGGCATCGTCGGCGGAAAAGACGCCGGCGCGGCGTTCATCAACAACGTAAAGTTGGCAAGCCATCTGGCGAACATCGGCGACGCCAAGACGCTGGTTATTCACCCCGCCAGCACGACGCACCAACAGCTAAACGAGCAGGAGCAAAAAGCAGCTGGCGTCTCGCCGGAGTTCATCAGACTCTCCGTCGGTATCGAGGATATCGAAGACATCATCGCTGACCTCGACCAGGCTTTGCAAAAATCACAAAAATAAAAACAACGAATTTACCACGAAAGAACGCAAAGAACACAAAGATCGAAGCAAAGTTTAGAAACAGCTTTAGACAGGATAACAGGATAAAACAGGATGAATTAGAAAATCCTGTAAATCTTAACACGAAAAAATTCGTGTCATTCGTATTCTGCTGTTTTTTTGGGAGATTAAATGGACAAGAACGCATTTTCCGGTGCTGACGAAACCATGGGCTGTGGGCCTTTGAAACATGTCCGCCAGGCTGAGCTGCCGGGTCCGTTGCAGCTCGAAGCGGGGGGCGAGTTGCCTGAGGTGACGGTGGCTTACGAAACCTATGGCCAGCTTGCCCCGGCGCGGGACAATGTCGTACTAATCTGCCATGCCCTCACCGGCGACTCGCATGTCGCAGCCCACGACGACCAGGACGAGCCTGGTTGGTGGGATATTGTCGTCGGGCCTGGCAAGGCTATCGATACCGACAAGTTTTTCGTTATCTGCCCGAATGTCCTGGGCGGCTGTCGCGGCACGACGGGGCCTGACTGCACGAACCCGGCCACGGGCAAAGCATGGGGACAAGACTTCCCGGATATCACCGTCGGCGACATGGTCGAGGTGCAAAAAAGGTTGCTCGAGCATCTGGGCATTGACGAACTCCTGGCTGTGATTGGCGGGTCGATGGGTGGCCACCAGGTATTGGCCTGGGCGACGAAATATCCGCAGATACCCCGCGGGCTGGTTGCCCTGGCGACCTCGCCGAGGCTTTCAGCTCAGTCGCTAGCCTTTGATGTCGTCGGGCGAAACGCCATCCGCCAAGACCCCGACTTTGCTGGCGGGCAGTATTACTCCAGCGGTGCTCAGCCTGTCGCTGGTTTGGCTATCGCGCGGATGCTGGGCCATATTACGTATCTCTCGCCCCAGGCGATGAGCGAAAAATTCGAAGCCGACCGCAACTCGCCGCGCGACGTAGCTACGCCGTTCGAGAAGGATTTTTCCGTCGGGTCGTACCTGGCTTACAAAGGCCAAAAGTTTACCCAGCGGTTTGACGCCAACAGCTATCTGACCTTGTCGATGGCGATGGACAGGTTCGACCTGGGCGGGGCTGAGGACCTGGCCCGGGCCTTCGCCCAGACTCGAGGCCGATGGCTTGTCGTGAGTTATTCGAGCGATTGGCTCTTCCCGCCGAGCCAAAGTTCGCAGATAGTTTCCGGGCTAATCCGCAACGACAAACCCGTGAGCTATTGCAACGTCGCCAGCCAGTGTGGCCACGATGCCTTCCTCGTCGAGGACGACCTGGGCAGCTACGGCGAGCTGATTCGCGCGTTTCTGCAAAACATCCTCAGCGGCGAGATGGCGGTGGAGGACAAACGCACGGGCCATAGTCCCACGAGTATTTTCCACCACGCCCGCAGGCTGGACTACGAACTCATCGCCGAGCTTATCCCCGCGGGCAAGAGCGTGCTGGACCTTGGCTGCGGGCGGGGCGGGCTGTTGGACCTGCTGCGCCAGCGAGGCCAGGCCTTGCTTCGCGGCGTGGAGATAAGCGAGGAAAATATCCTCGCCTGCGTGCGTCGCGGCCTGGATGTGCTGCACGAAGACCTCAACGCCGGGCTGGGGTGGTTCGGCGACAATCAATTCGACGTGGTCGTGCTGTCCCGCACGCTCCAAGCCATCGTGGACATCGAGCGGGTCATGGACGAGATGCTGCGCGTGGGCAGGCAGTGTATCGTGTCCGTGCCGAACTTCGCGTATCACAAACTGCGGGACAGCTTCGCCAAAACCGGTCGGGCTCCCACAGCCGGGCTGTTGCACTATAACTGGTACGACACGCCGAATATTCGAATCCTGACGCTGGACGATTTTGCCGAGTTCTGCCAGGTCAAGGGCATTACCGTGCACAAGGTCGTCGCGCTGGACACCGAAGCCAACGCGCAAATCTCCCCGGAAAACAATCCCAACCGCAACGCGGACATGGCGATATTCGTCCTCAGCCGAGACGCCGATTAAATATTTTCACCTCATGCCTGTTCGTGGAGCAATCCAAAATCCAAAATCCGAAATCCAAAAATCATTCTCGCTTCTTTTTTTTGTTGAAAAAGGTTATATTTGTGAACCTTCAGACCGCATCCTTCGTAACCACCGGGATGAGTCCAGATTTAGCTGGAAAGACGGAGCGACACAATGGCCCACGATATTTTTCACGTTCACTCTCATGACGACGAGCATAGTATTCAAGCCCAGACAGGCCGGGCTGGGCTGTTGATGGTCGGTATTCTGCTGGGCGGCGTTTTTGTGCTGCTTAGCTATGTAGCGGACTGGGTCTTTGCGGGGTATACCGACACGACAGGCCTAAACCCGTACAGCGACGCCCTGGCCCTGCTGGGCGCGGTGCTGCTGGGGACCCCCATCGTCGTGCATTCGATACAGGAGATGATCCATGGCCACACCCACATGGACGAACTGGTCGCCCTGGCTGTGGTCGCAGCTATCGCGTCGATAGACTACAAAGCAGCCGGTGCCGTGGCGTTTTTCCTGCTCCTTGCCAACCTGGTGGAAACCCGCACCGCCCTGGGCGCCCGGGCTAGTATCGAGAGCCTGTTGCATCTGTCGCCGAAGAAAGCGGTGCGGATAAACGCCGACGGCGAGCTGGAAAACATAGACCCCCGAGAGCTGGCCACCGGCGATGTCGTCCGCGTCCTGCCAGGCGAAAATATCCCAGCCGACGGCGAGGTCATCAAAGGCCAGACCAGCGTGAACCAGGCCCATATCACCGGCGAGTCGCTCCCGGTGGACAAAACCACTGGCGACGAGGTTTTCCTGGGCACGACCAACGAGACCGGAGCTATCGATGTGAAAGTTACCAGGGCCGGGGAGGATACCACGCTAGGCCGGGTCAAGAAATTGATAATCCAGGCCGAGGCTACGCAGCACCCGATAATGAGACTCATCGACCGCTATGCGGGCTTTTACACCCCCACGGTGCTGATGGTCGCTGCGACGGTTCTGTACTTCACCCGCGACTACAGCCGCGCTGTTACCATGCTGGTGGTCGCCTGCCCCTGTGCACTGATCCTGGCCGTGCCGACCGCGATGGTCGCTGCGCTGAGTTGTGCAGCCAGACTTGGCATCCTTATAAAGGACGTCTCCATGCTGGAAGTCGCCAAGGATCTCAACGCCTTCGTCCTGGACAAAACCGGTACGTTGAC
>QNCB01000128.1 GCA_003644335.1 Planctomycetota bacterium
GGGGCTGCACGATTTGGCGACGGAGGATATGGTCGCCAAAATCCAGGCTACCGTCGACGCCCTGGCCAGGTCGCCCCGCGGATACGAAGCTGTGCTGCTGGGCTATGCGCGTTGCAACGACGGGCTTGTCAGCGTCCGGGCGAGGGATATCCCGCTGGTCATTCCCAAGGCCCACGACTGCATCACGCTGTTCTTCGGCTCGCGGGCGGGGTACCAAAAATACTTCGACGCCAATCCGGGCACATACTATGAAACGACAGGCTGGGTCGAACACAACAACTCCGCTACCGGCCAGGTCGCCAGGCCTGCCTACGGACAAGAAGGTGTGATGGCGAAACTCGGGCTTAGCGAGTCGTACGAGCAGCTCGTGGAAAAGCATGGCAAGGACAACGCGGACTATATAATCGAGACGCTCGGCGGGTGGGAACAGGCTTACAGTAAACTCTGCTATATCGCGATGGGCCTGTGCGACGAGGAGCCGCTGATAGAGCACGCTCGCAACCGGGCCATGGAAAAGCAATGGCAGCTCGATATCCGCAAGGGCGACATGACGCTGTTGGAGAGGCTGTTCCTGGGCCAATGGGACGACGACTTTTTGATAGTCCAACCAGGCCAAGCCATCGTCGCCCGCAACGACGAGGAAATTATCGACGTGGAATAGTAGCATGGGCGAGACGCCCATGCCACGCAAAAAAAAAGCCAGGCTCGATTGAATAATCGGAGCTTGGCTTTAAGTTTTAGGTGAAGCTATGGTCTTAGACCATGTCCTTCAGAGCCTTCAGCGGGCGGACCTTCACAACGTTGCGGGCGGGCTTGGCCTTGAACGTGGTTTCTTCGCCGGTGAAGGGGTTGATGCCCTTGCGCGCCTTCGTGGCGGGCTTGCGCTGCACCATGATCTTAATCAGACCGTTGATGCCGATGACGCCCGGGCCACTGCGACCAATGTTCTTTTTGATCAGGGCGCTCATCGCGTCCATCACGCTGGTAACATCCTTCTTGCTCAGGCCGGTCGTCTCGGCGAGGCTTGCTGTCACCTGTGCCTTGGTCAGGGGCTTCTTCGCGACGGCCTTCTTGGCTGCCTTTTTCACTGTCTTCTTTGCCATGGTAGATTCCTTTCGAAAATCTGTTTTCCTATAGGCACCGACTCCCATGTCCGGGCCTGATGAGATAATTAACCCACTCGAAAATATAATTCAAACGAAAAATGCCGGAGAAAATAGTTTTTTTTTACCGCGTGTCTTCCGCCGGGCCTGTCCTCATAGCTTTTGCTCGCAATTTGTCAGCCTCTGCCGTTACCGTTGCCCAGCCTTATAGCGGAGATACGTGTCGATAAACTCCTGAATATCGCCGTCGAGAATGCGGTCTGCATGCGGGTTTTTCAGTTCCGTTCGCTCATCCCGCACCAGCTGATACGGATACAACACGTACGACCGAATCTGGCTTCCGAAAGCTATTTCGCCCTTGTCTCCGTATAGTTTCGCAAGCTCGGCGTCGCGCTTTGCAAGCTCAGCCTGATGTAGTTTCGAGGCCAGCATTTTTCTGGCTTGGGCCCTGTTTTTATGCTGCGAACGGTCGTTTTGACAAGTTACGACGATGCCGCTGGCCAGGTGCGTCAGGCGAATCGCGCTGTCGGTTTTGTTGACGTGCTGCCCGCCTGCCCCGCTGGAGCGATAGGTGTCCTCGCGGACTTCCTTATCCCAGTCTATCTCGATATCCACGTCAGCTAGCTCCGGCATGACATCGACCGAGGCGAAGCTGGTGTGGCGGCGGCTTTGCGAGTCGTATGGGCTTATGCGAACCAGCCTGTGCACCCCGCGCTCGCACGAAAGATACCCATAGGCGTAAGGCCCGGTAACCCGCAACGTGATAGATCGGATGCCCGCCTCCTCGCCGTCGGTGCGGTCCATTTCCTCAGCAGCGTAGCCATGCCTCTCGAAATATCGCGCGTACATTCGCAGGAGCATCTCCGCCCAATCGCAGCTTTCCGTGCCGCCAGCCCCGGCATGAATCGAGAAAAAGCAGCTGCCCGCGTCATGCTCACCAGCCAACAGTGTGCGAAGCTCGAGCTTCTCCAAATCGCTGCTGAGCTGCTCGGCAGCCTCGGCCACCTCGCGGAAATCTTCCTCGCTATCAGCCTCGGCTGCAAGCTCGCAGTGAACCTGCAAGTCCTCTATCCGCTGGGTCAGGTCGCTCACCGGCGAGACGATGGCCTTGATGGTTTTGAGCTTGGCTACGGTGGGCTGGGCAGCTTCGGGATTGTCCCAAAAGCCAGGCTTGGCCATTTGCTGTTCGAGGTCGGCCATTTCCTCTTTGCGCGCAGGCAAGTCAAAGAGAGTCCCGGATTGCGATTATCCGGGCGCTGAGGGTTTCCAATGTCTCTGGCAATGAGTCGATTTCAATCATGCCCGCATGATACGATAAACCAGGGCGGGAGTGCGAGTATTATTTCTGTTTTGTAGATATCGCTCTGGTCGATATAATGTCCTGAGATTTAATTGCAAAGTGGAACGAAAATATGACTATAAAAAACGCTTGACACTGTCGTACTGAAAGAAGATTTATCCGGGTACGGACTGCAAGCTGGCGATATTGGAACGGTTGTCGAATTGTACAAACCCGACGGGCTTGAGGTTGAGTTTCTCACCGGCTCAGGGAGGACGCAAGCACTTGTAACGCCGGCGGACTCTGACGTTCGTCCGATTGTGGACAGCGATATTTTGTCAGTGAGGCCTCTCCACGCAGCCTAATCGTAAACAGGTGGCGTGGTTCCCGTAGCCAACGGGTTGGAGAACGAGACGATGATAGATTTTCACACGCATACGCTTTTGTCTGACGGCGCGCTCGTGCCGGCTGAGCATATCCGCCGGGCTCAGGTGCGGGGGTATCGCATCCTCGGCATGAGCGACCATGTGGACCTGGCTACGATGGAGCAGATTATTCCTGTCCTCCTGACCGCGGCGGCGCGCGAGAACGAGCTGGGCGAGATGGCCATCCTGGTGGGGGTCGAGCTGACGCACGTTCGCCCCACCCACATAGCCGAGGCTACCGCCCTGGCTCGGCGGTGCGGCTCGCAATATGTCATCTGCCATGGCGAGACCATCGCAGAGCCTGTCCAACCCGGCACGAACCGCGCCGCTATCGAAGCGGGAGTGGATATTCTGGCCCATCCGGGACTTATCTCGCCAGAGGACGCAACCCTGGCAGCCCAGCGGGGAGTGCTGCTGGAGATAACCGCCAAGACAGGCCATTCGCTGTGCAACGGCTATGTTGTGAATATCTCGCGACAGACGGGGGCAAAGCTGATCTTCGGCTCGGACGCTCACGACCCGGAGCAGATGCCCACCCGAGATTACGCCGAGGCTATTTGTCGCGGAGCGGGTTTGGACCAGGCCGAAAGCGTAGCTATGTTCGCCGAGGCAGAGAAACTCGCGCAAAAACTGAACGCACCGCGAAAGTGAATTGCACCGTGAAGAACATGAAGAACGTGAAGTAGTTTTTTTTGAAAAACCTCAAGCCCTTCATAAGCTTCATGGTAAAAGATATCTCTAATTCCGGACTCTCAGATTTTTATCTTGAGCGTGTTGGCTATTTTCTCAAACTGCTCCGCATAGGTGTAGAAGGTCGATAGTCTGGCGGTGCAGTTGACGATGTAGCAGACTTTCATGTCGCGAGAGAAGGTGATGTAGCTGACGATTTTGTACAGCTGGCCGCCACCTTCATGCGAGTGAATCATCTTGCGTCCGGGCCTGCCTGCGATGCTGATATCCTCGGCGCGTACGAGCCTGAAGCTCTTACCGGCACGTTTAAAATTTGCGAGGATGCTTTTGCAGCAATCGTCGAAGTCCTGCCTGGTCGTGAAGTTTTTGACCATCACATTAACGTTCTCGCGGAATGCTTTGGGCGATTTGCCCTTGGGCCGAAACGCGATGACCGGCGTGCTGCGATAATCGTAGGAGTGCATCTCCCAGTCTTTGGGAAACGCGATGCTGAACCGAAAAGCCTTGCTGTCAAAAACCTGGCCTGCGGTTTTTTTCGAGCACCCGCCCGCCGAGACCAACATCAGCGAAGCCAGGAGCAACGTTACGCCAAAAACTCTCATTTGTTTTCTCCTCATTCGATCGTCGCGAGTATTCGCAGATAGCTTTCGTATCGCCGGGCTGGGATCGCGCCATCTTCAGCTCCCTGGATGACGGCGCAGCCTGGTTCGTGGGTGTGCGTGCAGTCGCGGAACTTGCATTGCGGAGCCAGGAGTTCTATCTCCGGGAAATACCACGGCAGTTCCCGAGCGGATAGCCCTACGCCAAGTTCGCGCAGGCCTGGCGTGTCGATTATCATTCCCCCAGCTGGCAGGTCGTACACGCGGGCCTGGCTGGTGGTGTGTCTGCCTCGGTCGTCCTTGCTGCGAATAGCCCGGGTTTCTATGCGGGCCTCTGGCAGGATGGCGTTGATAAGCGAACTCTTGCCCACCCCCGACGCCCCAGCCAGGACGCACTGTTTTTGCCCCAGCAAATTTCGCACCTCAGCCAGGCCGTCGCCTCGCACGGCGGAGCACTGCACGATGGGCACGCCCCGGCTTGCGAGGTCTTGCAGTATCTCGCTGTGGACGTCAGCAGGCTGAATGTCTATCTTGTTCACCAGCATCACAGGCTGGAGCTTGCCCCGCTCAGCTGCGATGAGGAACCGGTCGATCAGGCCTCGCCTCATCTCGGGCCTGGCCGTGGCTGCGACGATAACCAGCATGTCCATATTCGCTGCGATGACCTTCTCGAAAACGTCGCCGTCGTATTGTTCGCGTCGCTTTTGGCTCCTGGGCTGAGGACTGGCCAGGACGGTTCGGCGAGGCTTGCGCGACAGTATCATTCCGTCGATTCTGTTGCGGTCGAGTTCGGTCTGGCCATGGGTGTGTTCGCTGCGGGCCAGGGCGACGGTAACGTCGTCGCCGACAGCCAGGGGGCTGGTCATCTCCGCTCGCTCGGGCGGGCGAAAAGTCTTAGCCATGCCGCAGAAAAGTTCCTCGCCGCTTATTCGCACAAACACCCCCCTGCGAAAGACGCCCGTTACCATGCCGCTGCGAGA
>QNCB01000129.1 GCA_003644335.1 Planctomycetota bacterium
AGACCCCGAAGGCAACGAGATGCCAATCTTCGCGTGCCCGCTGTCCAGGTTCGCCGTCAGCTTTGCCGAGGCCAAGGGAAATTTTATCGGCAAGGACGCCCTCGTCAGGCAGCACGACGCGTTGGGGAAAATCCAGGCCAGGGATTATTCATCTCTTGCAGACCTGCCCCGAATCGTCAAGCCACTGGCGGTGCTCGAAAAAGCCATCGCGCGACAGGGTTCAAAAGTTTTCGACCAACACGGCGAGCCGATTGGCTATGTAACCAGCGGGACGATGGTCCCCTACTGGAAAACGCCAAGCCAGGGCGCGAAAACCGGCCCCTCGTCCGCCCATGAAATGAGGCCTATTTGCCTGGCGATTCTGGACAGCAATATCGCTGACCGGACAATCGTACAAGTCGAAGTCAGGGGCAAGAATGTCAACGCGATGACAGTGCCGTATAACCTTCGCGGCAAAACCCCGCCATACGCCCAAGCTGTTATTTATGAAAAAGAAAACCAGTCAACCAGTTAACCAGTCAGCCAATCACAGGAGACACAAAATGATTCCACAGGATTTGAAGTTTACGAAATCGCACGAATGGGTACGTTTGGGAGAGGATGGCCTGGCGACGATAGGCCTTTCCGAATTCGCGGTAGACCAGCTCGGGGACATTGTTTTTCTCGAGCTGCCTGCGGTCGGATACGCAACCGCGAAGGAATCGACCTTCGGCACGATCGAGTCGGTCAAAGCTGCGGTCGAGATATACGCCCCCCTGGCTGGGGAGGTAGCTGAGGTAAACGACGAAGCTGCGGACAACTTTGACCTGCTCGCCCAAGACCCCTACGGCAAGGGTTGGCTGATAAAAATCAAACCTGCCCAGCCAGCCGACATGGACAGTCTCATGTCAGCCGAGGAATACGAGAAGCATCTGCAAAACGCGTAACCGTTCACAGCTACATAAAAATTCACTATGAAGCACAGAAGAGTACGAAGTTTTGTAATCGTTCACGGTCTTTCAATAAGTTTTGAGTAGTAGGATTTCACACTTTTTACGAGGCGCGGAATCCCCCTCGTATCATTCCCGCGAAGCTTGTCCTCGACCCGATCGGGGAGCGGGAATCCGGTTTTTTTTCTAAAAAAAATCTGTGTAATCTTCTTTAAAAAATCCGTGTAATCCGTGTAATCCGTGAACTGTTTTTTGCTTTTACTGATTACTGACAACTGATTACTTTTTTATCTTAGTGTTCTTTGCGTTCTTTCGCGGTAGATTAGATATTTTGTAGGCGCAAAAAAACCTTGACGTCTAAGGTATTTGTGGTACAGTGCTTCGCTGCGCGGGTTAGTCCGCGCGCAGCTGTGATACAAATTCACCAAGAAAGTTAAAACAAGACAATAATGCAATTTGAAGATTTACGGCTAATCAAGCCACTACTCCAGGCCATTGACGCCAAAGGCTACGACACCCCCACGCCAATCCAGGAACAGGCGATTCCCCACCTGCTTAAAGGCAGGGATATGTTCGGCTGCGCCCAGACCGGCACGGGCAAGACAGCAGCCTTCGCGCTGCCGGTGCTGCAAAAACTCTATCGTCATGTCGCCGAATCAAAGTCGAATCACAAGGGCGGGCGCCGCGCGCCTTTTCGGCCAATTCGCGCGATGGTTCTGACGCCGACACGCGAACTCGCTGCCCAGGTGGGAGAAAATTTCCAACGCTATGGCTGTCATACCGGCCTGCGACATACGGTTATTTTCGGCGGCGTGAACCAGACGCCCCAAGTGCGAACGCTACGCAAGGGTGTGGATGTGCTGGTCGCGACCCCGGGCAGGCTGATGGACCTGATGAACCAGGGCGTCGTCAAACTTTCCGACGTGGAGGTTTTCGTTCTCGACGAAGCTGACCGCATGCTGGATATGGGCTTCATTCACGACATACGGAAACTCGTCAAAACCCTTCCCCAGCAGCGACAATACCTGATGTTCTCCGCCACCATGCCCCGGGAAATACGCAAGCTGGCCAACACGATTCTCAACGAGCCTGTAACGGTGCAAACCACCCCGGAAAAAACCACCGCTGCGGAAACCGTCGTCCAGTCGATCCATTTTGTGGAATCTACCGGCAAGATGAAATTGCTGGAGAAGCACATCAAAGACTCGCAGATTACCCGGGCCATCGTGTTTACACGCACCAAGCACCGAGCTGACAAGATTACCAAAAATCTGAATCGTTCGGAGATATCAGCTGAGGCATTTCACTCAAACAAATCGCAAAACGCTCGCCTGCGAACATTGGCAGGCTTCAAAAAGGGCACCCTTAACGTACTGGTCGCCAGCGACATCGCCGCACGCGGCATTGATGTCGACAACATCTCGCACGTGTTCAACTACGACCTGCCAAGCGAAGCGGAAACCTACGTTCACCGCATCGGCAGAACCGGACGGGCCGGTGCGAGTGGCCAGGCTATTTCCTTCTGCAGCAACGACGAGTACAAAGCTCTGAGAGATATCGAAAAACTGCTCGGAACCTCGATACCCGTCCAGGGCGATTCGCCAGCCCCGATAGCTACGGAACGCCACGAAAATTCCACCCCGCCCAGATTGCGACAAAACCGAAACAAACGCAATGCCACGCCGAGCGGAAAAACTTCCCCAGGAAACAACAGGCCTCCAAGACGCCGTCGCAAAACCTCAGCCCCAACAGATGCGACGAACGCCAAGACTGCTGGCAAGGCTGGCAAGAAATTTCGTACCCGCAAACGCAAAGGGCAAGTTGCATCGGGCGGCAGCGGGGGGAAACAAAACGCCCATCGCAAAGGGCAAGGGCGATAACGCGTCCGGCCTTATGAGGTTTCCATGAACTTCCCCGTCGCCTTGGCTTTGAGTTGGCCTGCCTGAGCCAGTTCAGCTTCGACGACGAACAGCGGCTCGGTTCGGCGGGTGATTCTCGCGGTAACTTTCAACTCCCTGCCAAGTTCTATGGAGTGTCGGAACCGCACGTTCAGCTCGGCTGTTACCGCGGTAATGCCATGGGCAAACAGGCAGTTGGTCATCGCGCCGTCGGCGATGGCTGAGATTACGCCCCCGTGCAACATTCCGCCGTAGCCCTCGAAATTTTCGTCGCAGTCAAAGCTGGCAACCACGCTGCCGTCAGCCTGCACGCAAAACTCCAAGCCAAGTCCAGCCAGGGCAGGTCGGCCACACACTACGCAATGAGAGTGCAACCTGTCCCGCGTAGCAGCCAGGAGCTTGGTGCTTGGTTTAGTGGTCGCAAGCATTATCGCCCACTTTCAGCGTGCCGGCGAGATATTCGTTGGCGACGGCTTCTGGTTTTTCCGCCAACGCACCGACGACCACCTTGATTCCGTTCTGCGTGAACAGGCCTTGGGCACGCTGACCCATGCCGCCGGCGATAACGACGTCAGCTCCCTGCTCGCCCAGCCAACGCGGCAATACGCCAGGTTCGTGAGCGGGCGGGGTAAGAAATTCCGTAGAGGATATAGCTTGGGCAGCCTCGTCAACTTCCACAATGGCGAATTGCTCGCAATGGCCAAAGTGCATGCAAAGTTTTCCAGCTGCGGTCGGTATCGCTATTTTCATTTTCACTGTCTCCTGTGGTTGGTTGACTGGTTGATTAGTTGACTGGTTGATTGGTTGATTGGTTGGCCTGCTGCGTTTTTTCTTTTTTGTCATTCCCGCAAAACCAATCCATCCACGATTTGCAAAAGTCCAGCCTATTACACTACCCAATGGCCCTCGACATCGGCGTCGTTGGTCTGTTTCAGTTGGCCTGCCTTGAACTGCTCAATCGCCTCGGCGACCGTGAGAGTTTCCGCCGAGTCAGCTTCCGCTCCGGCCGGGCCGGCCGCTCCGGTGTAGACCTTTACTCCGCCCGCTTGGAGCGTAGCGAAAGCCTTTGGGCCTACGTGGCCTGTAACCACAGCTTCGACGCCGAGGTCGACGACGTTCTTGCCAGCCTGGATACCCGCGCCCTGGGCAGCGTTGAGGTTCTGACCGTTGTCGCTCGCGGAGAACTCGCCGGTCTCCGTATCGACAACAATAAAAAACCTAGCCCTGCCAAACCGGGAATCCACCTGCGAATCCAAAGCCTGCCCTTGTGATGTAATCGCGATTTTCATTTCTCAGCCTTTCTTCTACACCAACCAAACATATGCAAAATGGGTGCCAGAAGTTTTTAGAGCATTGCGGCACCTGCGATAACACCTTGACGGAACACGAGTTAAAAGATACGCTTGTTACTGGGGAAGAATTGGCTTGGGATTTCACAGGCACGCAACCGTGCATTTTGCAATGTTAACATTCCCCTATGGCAACCATTCATAGCTACACAAAAATTCACTACGAAGCACATGAAGGTCATGAAGTTTTTTTTTTTGCTTTTGCTGATTACTGATAGCTGATTACTGATAACTTTTTCTTATCGTTTGCCCCTGCCATCGAGGTCGGGCGGCTGGATGTTCAGGGCTTTGATTTTTCGATACAGCGTGCTGATGTTGATGCCCAGATCCTTGGCGGTTCGTTTGCGATTTCCCCGCTGCCGTTGGAGCGTTTGGGAGATTAGATTTTTTTCCATCGCATCCAGGCTGGTCCCTTGCGGGTGTTCCCCCCTGCTGGTCGCAGCGGGCCTTAGCTCGCTCGGCAGATGACTTGTCTCGATTACGCCCCCGCGACAGAGCACGAAGGCCTGCTCGATAATGTTTTCCAACTCGCGAACATTGCCCGGATAATCGTGCTCCATCAGGCAGGTCATAACCTCCTCGGAGACGCCCGCGATATCCTTGCCCTGCAGCGAATTGAACTTCGTAATCAGATGGCTAACGAGCAGCGGGATATCTTCCCGCCGTTGACGAAGCGACGGCAACTTGAGGTGAATCACGCGGATGCGATAATACAAATCCTCGCGGAACTTGCCTTGGCGGACGAGTTTCGCGAGGTCCTTATTCGTAGCTACGACCACCCGAATATCCACCGGAACAGATTTCACATCGCCCAGCGGTTCGACGACCCTTTCCTGCAACACTCGCAGCAAACGAACCTGCATAGCCTGGGAAATGTCGC
>QNCB01000130.1 GCA_003644335.1 Planctomycetota bacterium
AGCAAGCGCGGCGAAGCTATCGACATGACCTTCGACGCCCAGGCTGGCCAAGCCTATTATGTGGTAGCGCAGAACCGCAACTCTCGCACGACTGGCGGGTATCGCGCGAGCATCACTACCGACCTGCCCCCGCAACCAACCCCGCCACCAGACCCGCAGCCGACGCCCGACCCCGCACCAACTCCCGATCCCGCGCCCGAGGATCCCTCGCCAGGTCAGTCTGTCTCAGCTGAGGTTATCGCCACCCAGACAGGCCAGGTGCTGCGAGTGCTCGGCACGGAACAGGCTGATGTCATCACCGTCTCGCAGCAGGCTGGGACGATAATGCTCGACGCCGCTGGGGTGCAAAGCACATACGCGGGCCTGTTCGACTCGGTGGTGCTCTATGGCTTTGGCGGGGGCGACGTTATCCGCACGACGTATTCGCTGTCGCTGGGGGCGACCATCTTCGGCGGCGACGGCAACGACACGATATATGACAACTCCGCCGTGGCTTCCGCCATCCATGGCCAGGGCGGGGACGACCTCATCGTCAGCGTAGGCGGCGGGGCCGAGAGTGTATCAGGCGGAGCTGGGCTGGACAGCTTTTGGCTCGACACCAGCGACAGCGTCTCCGACGCGTCGGCCAGCGAAAACTCCGCCGGGGCCTTGCACAGGATATCGAGCTTCTATCAGCCCTGGACGAACAACGCAGGCGACATGGACTATGTCTCGATGAACATCGCAGGCCAAGACCTCCGCGACCCGACGACCACCAGCTACGCTACGGGCTATCGGAACTTCTCGCACCTTTCGCTATTCGCCGACGAGCCGCAGTACAACGACATCCGCCAGGGTGCAATCGGCGACTGCTACTATCTCGCCTCGCTGTCCAGCCTGGCTGACACCGACCCGCAGATAATCCAGCAGATGATTACCTCGCTGGGCGACGGCACCTACGCGATGCGATTCCATCGCAATGGCAGCGAGGTGTATCTCAGGCTGGACGGCGACCTGCCGACCAACAGCAGAGGCTCGCTGGTCTACGCCAAAACCGGGCCTGACAACGAGCTGTGGGTGCCCCTGGCTGAGAAAGCCTACGCCCATTTCCGCTACGGCCAAAACAGCTACGCCTCCATCTCCGGCGGGTGGATGACCACGGTCAATCGGGAAATCACCGGCAAGTTATCCCACTGGCGCTCCACGGGCGGCTCGACGTCTTCCCTGGCTGGCTACATCCGCAACGAGCTGGCAGCAGGCCACGCCCTGACGCTGGGCAGCTACTCCAGCGCATCGTCCCCAGTCGTCGGCAGCCACGCTTATGTTATCAAGTCGATAGACTCCGCGGGCTATGTTACCGTCTTCAACCCCTGGGGCGTGGATGGCAGAACCTGGGACAGCAACTACGGCGATGGCTTGCTTAAACTCTCCATCGACCAAATTAAAAGCAACTTCTCCGCCACGGTCAGCTCGTTGGCATAACCACCCAAACCGACCAAACGGAAAACACCCCAAGGCTCAACAAGAAATCCACCGATTACAGGATCAAAAAGGGATTTAGTGAACCTTCGGTTTCACAGATTTTCTTTTGATTAAAAACAAAAAAATCCGTGTAATCCGTGGATTCCTATTTGCCTAATCATCTATTTTTCGCTTGCTTGGCGGGGCGAAAACCGTATTATCTACGGACTCGCGAGTTTGGTATCGAACAGTTATTTATCGCCTTTCAGGCGAAACCTTACAGGAGAAAGACAACTATGCCGGCATCAAAACCTTCGGACATTCGCAATATCGTACTTCTAGGTCATGGCGGGGCGGGTAAAACTTCCCTTGGCGAGGCGATGCTCTTTGCTGCGAAGGTAACCACCAGGCTAGGCTCGGTAATCGACGGATCGAGCCTGCTGGACGCGTCAGATATCGAGAAAGAGCGCCAGCACTCGGTCGACCCGGGCCTGGCCTATGTAGACCATGCGGGCAAGACCCTCAACATCATCGACGCGCCAGGCTATCCGGATTTCGTAGGCGGAGCTATAACGTCCATCGCCGGGGCAGACACCGCTGTGCTGGTAATCTCAGCCACAGCCGGCATCGAGGTCAACACGCGCAGGCTCTTCAAAGCTGCACGCTCTGCCGGGCTGCCGGTAGCCATCGTCGTTACGAAAATCCATGGCGAGAATATCAATCTCCAGGAACTCATGGGCTCGATCCACGAAACCTTCGGTAGCACCTGCCATAGCATGAACCTCCCAGCGAACGGCGGGAAGACCGTGGTGGACTGCTTCGCCAATACCCAGGGCGACAGCGACTGGGGCGAGGTGGCCAAGGCCCACGAAACGCTCATCGAAAGCGTCATCGAAGCTGACGAGGAAATGATGGAAGCCTATCTCGGCGGCGAGGAAATACCCGCGGGCAAACTCTCCGACGCGTTCGGAGCAGCTATGGTCGAAGGCACGATTATGCCGGTATTCTTCACCTCCGCCCGAGACAACGTCGGCGTTACAGAATTCATGGACGCTGCCAGCAAATACTTCCCAGCTCCAGGCATGGTGCCAGGCCAACCCATTATGAACGACACGGGCGAAGAGGCCCAGGAAGTAGCCATCGAACCAGACGCGGCCAAGCCTTTCGTAGGCCAGGCGTTCAAGATTACGACCGACCCGTTCGTCGGCAAACTGGCCTGGGTTCGCATTCTCCAGGGCACAGCCAAGGGCGACACACATTACCATCTGCGCGACGAGAAAAAGACCGCCAAGATTGGCCATCTGTTCAAAGTGCAAGGCAGCGGCACGGACGAAATAAAACAAGCTGTCGCTGGGGACATTATCGCCCTGGCCAAGGTCGAGGAAATCGCAGCTGGCGATGTTCTCCACGCCGACGGCGAAGCTATGTTCCGAGCCATGCCCCCCACGCCCACGCCGATGTACTCCCTGGCGGTTACTCCCAAAAGCCGCGGCGACGAGCAGAAAATTTCCGAAGCTCTCCACAGGCTCACGGACGAAGACCCCACCTTCCAGGCCAGCCGAGACCCCCAAACCCACGAGACCGTCATCAGCGGCATTGGCGACCTGCACCTGCGGATGATTCTGACCAAGATGAAAACCAGATTCCATATCGAGGTTGACACCAAGCCGCCCAAGATTCCCTATCTGGAAACCATCCTCGCCAAGGCTGAGGGCCATCATCGGCACAAGAAGCAGACCGGCGGAGCTGGGCAGTTCGGCGAGGTGTATCTGCGTGTCGAGCCGCTGGAGCGAGGAGCTGGGTTCGAGTTCGAAAACGCCCTGTTTGGCGAGTCGATTCCGCGTCAGTATCTCCCCGCTATCGAGAAGGGCGTCCGGGATGTCATGACCGTCGGAGCCGTGGCTGGTTATCCGATGCAGGACATTAAGGTCAGCGTTTACGACGGCAAGCACCACCCGGTGGACTCGAAGGAAGTTGCCTTCCGAGCTGCTGGCAAGCACGCGTTTATCGACGCGGTGAAAAACGCAAAACCCGCGCTGCTCGAGCCTATCGTCGATATGGAGATAACTGTCCCCGCCAATTTCATGGGCGACATCGCCAGCGATCTGGCTGGTCGGCGAGGCCGAATCCAGGGCCAGGACATGATGCCGGGCAATATCGCCGTCGTCAAGGCCCAGGCACCGCTGTCGGAAGTGATGCAATACAACAGCCAACTCCGCAGCGTAACCGGAGGCCAGGGCAGCTACACCATGGAACTAAGCCACTACGAACCAGTCCCCGGCAATGTCCAACAACAAATCGTCGCCGCGGCCAACAAAACCGACGAGGAATAAAGGGCGGCGACCACAACTGGTTTCATCGATTGCGAGCCTCGCGCAGAATCTCGACGCTGTCGGGAAAATCGCGCCCATCAAGCCGTTTTTGCCACTGCCGAGCGGCCCGCCGTGCGTCCTGGAAACCAGGCCCAGCCCAGTGCGTGAGAATCCAATGAACTTCACTTTGCAAAGATCGACCATGGACACATTGTCGATTAGTACGCTGGAAGTGATGTCTGTGTATGGGTCGAGCTTGAAACTCAACAGGGCAAGCTTCGCGGGAATGACAAAGAAAAACCAATCAACCAGTTAACCAGTCAACTGGCTGAGGTTATCCAGTCTTCTTGCCAGTCTGTCTCGTGGTTGTCCATGGTTTACCCAGGATTCATTTCAGATTTCGAATTGTTTTACGAACTGGCCCAATCCAAAATCTGAAATCAGAAATTGCTCGGGATAGCCAAAGTTCCATGTTCTCCCCCGACGCTATATGGTAAAACCAGGATTGAATCCCGGAATTAGCTGCACAGTTCGACGATAAGTTGCTGCATTGCAGCTTTGGGGGGCGTGCCGGATTTCATTGCCAGGTCGGCTGAGATAAGTCGTCGCATATCGGCTTGGAGTTTTTTGGCAGGTCGACGGCCCAGCAGGGCTTCGAAGTCTCGCTGGTCTCGGAATATTCGAGCGTTTTGCATAGCTGACCTCGGCGACTGACCAGCTGCGATGCCCTGGTGAACCTGCAGCGCCTGGCGGATTCGCCAAGCTACCTGGCCTAGCAATTGGAACTCCGCGCCGCGAGTTCGCATCGCAGCTCCCACAGCTTCCAGGCCCGCCCGCACGTCGCCCCGTGTTATCGCCCCAGACAGGGCAAAGGCTTCCGGCGAGGCAGAGGTCGTAGCTACCGCAGCGATATCATCGACGGTAATACTCGTCCGTTGGCCCACGTAAGAGGCGAGCTTGTCCAGTTCGCTCCTCAGGCTGGCGAGGTTTTCGCCCACCCACTGGGCCAACATGCCCGCGGCCTGGCGGTCGATGGTTTTGCCAAGCCCAGCTGCGGCGTCGGTTATCCAGCGGACAAGTTCTGCTCCGCTCGGTGCTTTACAAGAGACGACCTGGCCGACGGTGGGGATTTTCTTGGGCAATCTCGGGCGGGAGTCCAGGCTGTTGACCAGCAGTATCAACGTGCCGCTGGGTGAGGGGCGGTCCAGATAAATTTCCAGCTGTTCGCGATGAGCGGAGATAAA
>QNCB01000131.1 GCA_003644335.1 Planctomycetota bacterium
AACTCTTTCAGTTCTTCGTGACATATCTTTAAAGCAAATCCTAATATCGAAATTCGTATTTGCTGTAAACTTATAATGTTCGTGCTATTTCGACGGTTTTGTAGAACTCCAGCACGTCGCCTTCTTTTATGTCGTTGTAGCCTGCTATCTTCAAGCCACACTCCAAGCCTGCTTTGACTTCGCGGGCGTCGTCTTTTACTCGTTTCAAGCTGTCCAGTACGCGGTCGTCCTCGACGACTACGCTGTTGCGGATGATACGCACCTTCGCGCCGCGTTGCACAACGCCTTCGGTAACGTAACACCCAGCCACGGTACCCAAACGAGAGACCTTGAAGGTCTGGCGAATTTCCGCTCTGCCCAGCGATTCTTCCTTTATCTCCGGAGCCAGGCCCTGCTCCAGCGCCAGGTGACAATCCTCGATGATATCGTAGATAACGCGGTATCGGCGGATTTCGATCTTCTGATCCTCCGCCAATTTCCGGGCCTGGCTGTCCGCTACGACATTAAACCCGATAATCATCGCGCCGGAGGCCTCTGCCAGGGTTACGTCGCCAGTGCTTATTCCGCCAACGCCGCAGTGGAGGATATTTACGCGAACTTCCTCGGTGTTCAATTTGTTCAGCGAGCCTACGATAGCTTCGATCGAGCCTTGCACGTCAGCTTTGAGGATGACAGGAATTTCCGTCGCTTCGCCCGCTTCGATCTTGCCGAAGAGTTCTTCCAGGTTACTGGGAGCACTGGCCAGGGCTGCGAGGCTTTTGGTGCGGGCTTCGCTGCGACGATGTTCCGCGACGCTTCGGGCTTCGTCGATATCGCTTACTACGAAGAACCTGTCGCCCGCTTCGGGCACTTCATCCAGCCCGGTTATCAGCACGGGCATAGAAGGCCCTGCCTGTTTGAGCGTCTTGCCCTTGTCGTCATAAATTTGTCGAACCCGTCCATAGCCCCTGCCCGCCAGGATAATATCGCCAACTTTCATCGTGCCGTCGATGTTCAACAGCGTCGCCAACACACCCCTGCCCGGGTCCATGCGAGACTCGACCACGAACCCCCTGGCCGGTGCTTCAGGCTCAGCTTGTAGCTCGAGAATTTCCGCTTCGAGCGACAACAACTCGACCAGCTCGTCGATGCCCTCGCCGGTTTCTGCGGAGGTTTTTATCACCTCGGTATCGCCGCCCCACTCGCGGGGCTGGAGGTCGTGTTCCGCCAATTGACCCAGCGCGCGTTGGACGTTGGCGTTGGGGACGTCTATCTTGTTAAGGGCGACCACGATCGGCACGCCCGCAGCTTTGGCGTGATTTATAGCTTCGACGGTTTGCGGCATGACGCCATCGTCAGCTGCGACCACGAGTACGACCACGTCGGTCATATTCGCACCGCGGGCGCGCATGGCGGTGAAAGCTTCGTGGCCTGGCGTGTCGAGGAAGACCACATGCTTGTCCTCGAAGTCGTGTCGGTGGGCGCCCATTGCCTGGGTAATGCCCCCAGCTTCGCTGGAAGCTACCTCGGTTTTGCGGATGCGATCCAGCAGCGAAGTCTTGCCGTGGTCAACGTGCCCGAGGAACGTAACCACCGGAGCTCGCCCGGTGAGTTTGCCTTTGTCGCGGGCGTCGAGCCTGACCATCAGCTCGTCCTCGACCGACTGGGCCTTGGCGACGACGAGTTCGATGTCGAACTCCAGCATGACAGCCTCCGCCTGTTCGGTGCTGATGGTCTGGTTTATCGTCGCCAACGTACCGCTGGCCATGAGTTTTTTGATAATCTCTCCGCTCTTGACGCCGGTCGTGGCGGAGAGATTTTTTATCGTCATAGGTTCCTGGATTTCGACCTTGCCGGTCTTGGCTCCCCCGCCAGCCTGGCTGACCCTCCCGCCGCCACCTATCGTATAGCGACGTCGACGGTGGGCTGCCCCTGCGATGCGTTCTGCCCGCTCAGCGACGTCCTTGTTTCGCCATTCCTGGAGCTTCTCGCCGCTCTCAGCTCGGCTTCCTGTCTTGCGTCGCGGACTTCGCTTGGATGTCTTGGTCGACTTTGAGAACTTCTTGCCCTTGCCCTTGCCCGTGCCAGGCCCAGCCTGGGCTGCACTTTCCTGCTGCATTCGTTCGTCGAGCAGGCTTCTGCGCCGGCCTCCCCTGGGGGCGAATTGGCCTGGCGCGCTTTGGCGAGGCTGGGGACGGGGTGCGTAGTCGGGCTTCTCCACGCGGATAACGCGCGGGCCCTTCAGTTGTGCGGGCCTGGGCACGACCTGAGGCCCAGCTGGCAGGACAGGTTTTTGCTCGGGAGGCTCTTGCTCCTCTTCCTCGACGGGAGGTTCCTCGACGACGGCAGCGACAGCGGGTTCCTCAGCCACGGGCTCAGGCGCCGGCTTCTTTTCCGCGACCTCTGGGAGAGCCTGTTCGTCGCTACTCTCAGCTTCAACTTCAACAGGCTCGGTTACCGCGACAACCTTAGCTGGAGTCTCAGCCTCAGCAGCTTCGGTCTTCTTGCTTCGCCGACGCCTGGCCTTGGCTGCCTTCTTCTTGGCCTCGACCAGGTCGATATGCTCGGTTGTCTCCACCGCGTGATGCTCACCGCCATCGGCACTGAACCATTCACGAATGGTCTCTTCCAAACCGGCGGAAAGCGCAGTCATGTGGTTCTTCAGGTCAATACCCTCCGCACGACATTTGTGCAGAACGACCTTACTGGTTACGCCAAGCTCGCGGGCTAATTCAAATACACGTGTTGCCAAAGGAACCTCCAGGCCAGTTGGTTTACTGGTTTACTGGTTCACTGGTTAATTAATTGGTCGATTAGTTGACTAGTCAACCAGTTATTCAGGCTGCTCGGGCTTGGCTGGGACATCGGCCCCAGGCTCAGCCTTGGCAGTTTCTTCTGCTGGTTCTGCTGCGGTCTCTTCCACAGCTGGTTCTGCTGCCGGTTCCGCTGCTGCGGTCTCTTCCACAGCTGCCTCTGCTGCCGGTTCCGCTGCTGCGGTCTCTTCCACAGCTGCCTCTGCCGACCCGGTTACTTCTGCCGCAGGTTCAGCCGCGACTTCTTTCGTAGATTCTGCGGCTGGTTCTTCTGCTGTTTTTTCCATGGTTTTTCCCACCGATTTCTTTTGATCAGCTGCAGCTTGCTTCTTCTCAGCCTTGGCGTCAGCCCGAGCCTGGGCTACAACCTTGGCCTGCTCGGCACAGCGGATAACCATTTGCTGGGCAAGCTCAGGTTCCATCTTCAGCTCGTTGACCAGCGGGTCCGGGCCTACTTCTTCCACGTCCATCACGCTGACCATGCCCATCGCGATTATCTGATCCAGAATCGTCGAGTCGACCCCCTCGACTTCCCGCAGGGTTTGCTCCAGCGTGTCAAGCCCGGCGTTGAACTCATCGGGTGTGAGAATATCGACGTCCCAATTCGTCAGCCTGGCTGCCAGGCGGACATTTTGGCCTCGCTTGCCGATGGCCAGGGACAGCTGGTCGTCCACGACCACCACCGTCGCTCTGCCCAGCTCGAAGCTCAGCGATATTTCCGCTACCTCCGCAGGCTTGAGCGAGTTGGCGATAAGCAATTTCGACGAGTCGTTCCAGCGGACGATGTCTATCTTCTCGCCGCCCAGTTCGTCGACGATGTTTTTGATCCTGCTGCCTCGCACGCCCACGCAGGCGCCGACGGCATCGACATTCGAGTCCAGGCTGTTGACCGCGACCTTCGTGCGATACCCAGCCTCGCGGGCCAGGGCCTTTATCTCGATAATGTGCTCTGCCACCTCGGGCACTTCCAGCTCGAACAAGGCCCGGATGAAATCCGGATGCGTGCGCGAGAGTATAATTTTCACATTGCCCGGCGTCTCGCGGACGTCCAGTACCATCGCCCGGACGCGTTCCTCAGGCTGATGCGAATCGCCGGGAATTTGCTCACTTCGGGGCAGCACAGCTTCGCAGCGGTCAAGCTCGACGACCAACGAGCCACCCTCCCACCGCACAACTCGGCCTGTTACGATTTGGCCTTTCCGCTGGAGATATTCGTCGTAAATGCTGCCACGCTCAGCTTCGCGTATCCGCTGGATCATCACCTGCTTGGCGGTCTGGGCAGCAATGCGACCCAGAGCCTGCATCGACATAGGCTGGCCATTGATCTTGGCGATAATCTCGCCGTCCTCGCGGTTGATGCGAACCTCGATCTCGTCTTCGAGCGTGTTGGCTTTGCGAATGGCAGAGACCATCGCCAACTCGAGGTCCTCGATGACAACCTCCGGGTCGATGTTCTTGTCCCGGGCTATCCCGTCAACAATTCGTAAAAGTTCTTGTGTCATAATTCACGCTTTCCAAAACAAGCCTATCAGGCCATAAAAAACATTAAATGCACCACGAAGGACATGAAGATAACGAAGTTGGTTTTTTTATCTAAAAAATCTTCATAAACTTCATGGTAAAAATAAAATCCGTAGCCTCGTGTTCGTCTGCCAAGAGTCCATAAAAAAAAGCGGACCATTTCGCCCACTTCCCAAGCAACACAACTGCGAGTTTCAGCCAACTGAACCCCCGCAACGCCTACGACGCGCGAAAGCCAGCTGCCCAAAGCTCAGCCTGGCGGACCGGTGCACATTTCCGCACCGCTACGCCCCTGGGGCGATATCAACATGGACCCTGGCCAACTCACTGACCAAAATCCTCGATAAATAACAGGCCATTCGTCACGACATCGACTCCATGACCAAAAAAACTTTCGTATGCATGTTCGTTTCCTCGCGCCAGTCCGTTGGCTCAAGACCCTGCCGAAAAACTGCCAATATATCACCGCTAAAACATAAGTCGCGTAATTCTACGAAACTACAACCCACCCGGTCAATAAAAAAAAGTAAAAAAGTAAAAAAGGTGTCCGAGATTAAACCCTGGTCTTACCGTTTGGCATCGTGTGCGAACACGAAACTGGTTGGTTGTCCCGGGCAATTTCGGATTTTGGATTTCAGATTTCGGATTGAGCTAGTCCGTGAAACAATCCGAAATC
>QNCB01000132.1 GCA_003644335.1 Planctomycetota bacterium
CACTGTGGGTGTCAGCCAAGTCGCCGTCAGCCATCAGCCTAAGCGACGCCCGCACCCTCGGGCGAGAGAGCATCTCGTTCAGCAGGTAGATGTTCCAAAGGTCAGCCATGCTCAGCTTGTCCACCTGCAGCCAAAAGTTGTCTGTGCTGGCCTTTGCGCGGGTGGAAAATTTCCGCCGCAGGTGTTTGCGCCGACGCAATGCCCGCCCGATCTCCAGCACGAGTTCCGTGCGGTTCAGGCTGGTTCTCAGCGGGTCCCGAGCCAGTCTGCTCAACAGGTGGAAGTCGCGAATGTCGAACCGGAACTTGTAGCTGACCAGCCAATCCGCCCAGAGCTTTGCCGCGTCTGGCAGCATGTCTGTTCGCAGTTTGTATATCAGCTTGCAAGCCTTGGCCTGGCTTCCCGTCGGCGGGAGATACTCGAACGAATCGATAAACGCCTGTATCGCCCGCACCGTGTCGGACGCCGCAGCCATCGCTCGGATTTGTTTGCTGAGCGTGTTGGCGTCGACCCGTTGTCGCAGTATGTCGTAGGCTTCGCTCTGGGCGGTAAAGCTTTGGGTGTTTATCGCCTCGAGCAGTGCGGAGTTCCAGGGCTTGCCTGTGATTTGCTTGACCGTGTCGCGATAGTTTTGCTCGCCAGGCCCAGCGGGGTTAAGCTCTGCTGACCAGGTTCGCACAAGCCCAGCCAACATTTCCGGCGGGGCGTTTTGCTTCATCCATTTGACGACGACATCCCGCAGTTTCGGGTCGTCGCGGAGTTCGCCCAGCAGCGGCACGACGTAGGCAGCCAGGTCGCTGTAATTTTGCTTCAGCAGGAATCGCAGCACAGATCGGCCTAGTTTCGTGGGACATTTCGGGTCGCGTAGAAGCGTCGCCAGGTCAGCAAGAGCATTTTCGTCCTCCAGACCCAGCTTGTCCACCACAGCCAGGGAAGCCAATCGCTCTTTGACGGCCAATTCCGGGTCGTACACGCGGGCGAGGTTGAACTGCAGGACAGTCTCGTTGGAATATCGTTGTCGGTCAGCCCGGCCCATTTGGCTATACTCGGCGAGGTTCTTTGGCGCAGGACTCAGCTGCACAGGCTCGCAGCCTGGTACCAGCAGGCACGAAAGCCCCATCATACCCACAATTATCGTGAGGAGGATTTTATTCGTCATATCTATCCAACCCAGCATCTACAGTTCGTCTAAAACTTCTAATCGACAAAATCATAAGCCCATCTCCTGCCAATATCAAGAATATATCTGCGATTGGCTTGGCTTGGCATTTTTTCTGTTTGTCTTTTTTGGCCTTGTCATTCATAATCCTGTTTGCTGTTTGGCAGAAGGCTTAGACCAAAAAGGGATTATAAAAGATGATAGTTGTAATGAAACCCGGCGCGACGGAACAGCAGGAACAGCATGTGATAGACCTGATTCGCGAGTATGGCTTGAAGGAACACCCGATACACGGCACGGACAGGACGGTTATCGCAGCTATCGGCGACAAGCGGATGGTGGACAAAGGTGCTATCGAGAACGCCCCGATGGTCGATCGCATCATGCCGATTCTGGCTCCTTACAAGATGGCGTCGACGGAGGTTCGCAAGGAACGGTCGCGGATAGAAATCGGGCCTGAGAAGTTTCCCATCGGCGGGCGGAAGGTGGGGATTATCGCTGGGCCTTGCGCGGTGGAAAGCGAAGATCAGATATTCCGCGTAGCTGATGCCGCCAGGCAGTGTGGGTGCATCGGTCTGCGAGGCGGAGCCTACAAGCCTCGCACCAGCCCGTACAGTTTTCAGGGCATGCAGGAAGAGGGCCTTAAAATCCTGGCTGAGGCTCGCGAGCGAACAGGCCTGGCCATCGTAACCGAAGTCGTCAGCGTCGAGACGGTGGACCTGGTGGCTGAGTATGCTGACGTGCTTCAGATCGGCGCGCGGAACATGCAGCACTATGCCCTGCTCGAAGCGGCAGGCCGGGTTGACAAACCCGTCATGTTAAAACGCGGTCTGAGCAGTCAGCTGGACGAATGGCTTCTCGCGGCGGAGTATATCATCAACGCGGGCAATAAAAATGTCATCCTGTGCGAACGCGGCATCCGCACGTACGAAGCCTATGTCCGCAACACCTTGCCCCTGGCGGCGGTGCCCGAGCTGCACGAGCGGACGCACCTGCCCGTGTTGGTAGACCCGTCCCACGGCACGGGCCATGCGCACCTCGTGGGGCCGATGTGTCGGGCAGCGGTGGCTGCTGAAGCGGACGGGCTGATTATCGAATGTCACAACGACCCCGAACACGCCATGAGCGACGGAGCACAGTCCATCACCCCCGCAGCTCTGGCCTTGCTGATGCAGTCACTAAAGCGGATAGCCGAAGCTGTCGGCCGGGAATTGTAGGAAGTACTGGAGCATGACATGACGCGGGATATCGATGAAAATATCGAGCAGCTCAGGGCTGATTGGCCTACCAAAGCCTATAAAAACCTGGACTTTCTCAACAGTCCCCATGCCAGGCCAGTCCGTATGCTCTGCGAGTATGCCGAGCCTCGGGCGAGGTTCGAAAAATATAACATCCGTGACACGATAGTTTTCTTCGGCTCTGCCCGGACGATATCAGCTGAGCAAGCCCAGGCGAATCTCCAGGCTATCGAGCAGCAGGATACCGCGGGCCAAACCAATGGCGAATTGCAGGAAGCTTTGTTCCGGGCGCATCGGGATTTGAACCATTCGAAGTACTACGAGGACGCCCGGGCCCTGGCACGGAAGTTGACCGAATGGGCCAAGACCCTGCCGAACAATCACAACCGCTTTGCTATCTGTTCTGGCGGCGGGCCTGGCATTATGGAAGCTGCAAACCGCGGAGCCAGCGAAGCAGACGGCCCGTCGATAGGCCTGAATATCTCGCTGCCGATGGAGCAACATCCAAACCCGTATCAGACACCGGATCTGTCGTTCGAGTTTCACTATTTCTTCATCCGCAAGTTCTGGTTCATGTACCTGGCCCGGGCTATGCTCGCCTTCCCCGGCGGGTTCGGCACGATGGACGAGCTGTTCGAACTACTCACGCTGCTGCAGACGCACAAGACCCATCGCAAGGTGCCGGTGATTATCTACGGCACGGATTTTTGGAATCAGGTGCTGCACCTGGACTCGTTGCAGAAGGCTGGGGTCATCAGCAAGGAAGACAAAGACCTCGTCCGCATGTTCGACGACGTCGATAGCGCGTTCGAGTTCCTGACAGACGAACTGACCAAACACTTCGTGGAACCGATCGACGGGTAGCTTTCGTAGCCTGGGCGTCCCGCCCATATTTTTTCGTAACCGTTCACGGGTACACGAAAATTCACCATGAAGTACATGAAGAGCACGAAGTTCTTTTTTTTGTTTTTTCTTTTCTTTGTCATTCCCGCGCGGGCGGAAATCCATTCTTTTTCCTGTCATTCCTCGGGCAAATTTGAAACCCGGCGAGCACCCCTGGATTCCCGCTCCCCGATCAGGTCGAGGACAAGCTTCGCGGGAATGACACGGGGGGCAGTCCCCATGGCTACCCCGCATGCAGCCGCGGTGTAGCCATGCCATCCGAAACGTGGTTGCAGACCGCAACCGCGGACCCGGCTATTTTTTGTCCAGGCCGTAGTGTTTTGAGAGGTTTCTAATAACTTTGGCCCGGTCGGCTTGGAGGGCTTTTTGCAGAGCTGGGGGTAGGTCGTCGGGCATAATGTACATGTCGACAGACTGGCCATCCGTTTTGTGAAGGACGGTTTTGATGATATACCGCGGGCCTCGTCGCTTGGCGGTTTTTTGCGCGGGTTTCTGCGCGGCAGCCTCAGCCCCGACCTCCAGATAAAGCGATGTCTTTACCAAAAATCCATTGTCCGTAACTGGAAACTCCAGCCCGGTCGCGCCGGAGATAACCTCCAATGCCTGGGCGATGCTGGCGTCAGCCATGATCAGCGTGAAGTTTTTCCGCACCCGCCTGGGCAGGGCCTGCATCACGCCGGGGCTCATGTTCAGCTGCACTCTACCCTTGCGGGCCAGGTCCAACAGCACGTTGGCAACCCTGGTGTTCTGGTACCGCAGCGAGACAACCTGGCCCAGCTGACGCTTGACCTGTGCTTTGTGCGAGAGAACGACGATGGTGTCGCCATCGAGATACCACGTCAGCCCGATAGGCCGCAGCAACAGCCCGAGCCAATCCGCCGCGGGGCAGGGCAGGGCGGCAGAGGCCTGTTTGAACGAAGCTGCAAAGTCGGCCTTGTTCATAAACGCGGGGAAAACCACCTTGAGTTTCTTCTCGCCGGTAGCCTGGCGGAGCGTGCCGACCACACTGGCTAGCTCGTCGATAGACTCCACGGGCCTGGTTAACAGCTTGCCCAGCAGGGTCATCTCGTCATACGTAGCCCGGCGGCACATGCGGTACAAAGGCTCGGAAGGCACGATCGCGATGCGCCCGCCATCGACCAGCCAGGTAAGCCCCTGCGGGCTGAGCATCTGTGACAAAGCCAGTCGCAGCGTAACGCCCGGGATGCTCACATTCAGCCTGGTAGCCCTGCCATATGGCAAGAATTTCAACGTCGCAGCGGATATCTCGAAATCCACCCCCGCAGAGCGGCTGAGCTTGTCAAAAACCTTGATAATAGGCTCATCCCGCAGCGTCAGCGTAACAGGCTTGTCGAGCTTCATCTGCAAGGCTCCGCTGCGACCCTCGCCAGCCATGGCAACCCCACCAAGGCAAGCAAACATCGCTGCGACCAATCCCAAACAAAAATTTCTTCGATGCCTCGTCATGATAATTCTCCAAAACACTTTTTTTGACAGAATAACAGGATAAAAGCGGGGATGAGTTGTTAAAAAATCCTGTCAATCCTGTTATCCTGTCTAACTTTTTCTTTTCTGTTTTTTTGTTTTTACTGATTACTGACAACTGATTACTGATTACTTTTTCTAGAACCAATACGTGTCCGTATCGTTGGGTGGCAG
>QNCB01000133.1 GCA_003644335.1 Planctomycetota bacterium
AAGCTCTCGACCCGCTGAATACCGTTAGCCCCAGCCAACGATTCCAACTGCCGAACCAACTCAACAGCTATGGACATTTCATGCATTTTTTTTAAACCTTCTGAAAACTAAACTCGCGGATTGTTTCGATTGTTATGTCCAGCATTCGCTCCAGCGTGTCGATGTCCATAGCTGGAGCGGGCATTAGTACCACCACGTCGCCCAGTGGCCTGATTATCAAGCCTTGTTTGCGGGCTGCCAGACAAACCGCTGCGCCTGTTAGCTTCTGCGGGTCCAGGGCCTGACCTGTCCGTCGGCTGGCTACCAGTTCAATGCCGACCATCATGCCGCGTTGTCGAATGTCGCCGACGTTGTCATGCTCCGCCAACTCGCCCAGCCGATGGCCTATGAGGTCTATTTTGGCTGGCAAGGATTCCAGCAGGCCTGAGGACTTTACAAGGTCTACGCTGGCGACCGCTGCGGCACAGCCCAGGGCGTTGCCGGTGAAGGTGTGTCCGTGATAGAAGGTTCGCCCCTGGTCAGCCTCGCCGCAGAACCCGTCGAAAATTTCCCGACTAGCCAGCGTCGCAGCCACGGGCAGATAGCCACCCGTCAAACCCTTGCCCAGACACATAAGGTCTGGGCTGACACTCTCGTGCTCGCAGGCGAAGAGCTTCCCCGTGCGACAAAAGCCCGTCGCCACCTCGTCCGCTATCATAAACACGCCATGCTTTCGCGTGAGTTCCCGCACGCCTTGCAGGAAGCCTGGCTCGTGCGTCAAAATTCCCGCAGCCCCCTGAACGAGCGGCTCGACGATCATCGCGCAGAACTGCCCGGGCGCCTCAGCCAGGGTTTGGTCTATCTGTTCCAGCTCCGCTGCGCCAGCCTCCGCCCCGGCTGGGTGATGATACGCGTTTGGCGAATCGACGAAGGTCGCCTCGAACAGCAGCGGGCGGAAGATGCTGTGAAAAGTCTCAATGCCGCCAAGCGAGACCGAGCCTATGGTGTCGCCATGATAGCTGTTTCGCAGAGCCAGGAAACGCGTGCGGCCACGCTCGCCCTGGTTGTGGAAAAACTGGTACGCCATTTTCAAAGCCACCTCCACCGCCGTGGCTCCGCTGTCGCTGTAGAAAACTTTGTCAAGCCCAGCTGGGGTCATCCGCACCAGCCTCTGGGCCAGCTCGACGCTCGGCGGCGACGCGTGACCCAGCAGCGTGGTATGGGCGACCTGGCCCAGTTGCCGGGTGATGGCCTGGTCTATCTGCTCGACGCGATGGCCATGCAGGTTACACCACAAGCTGGAGAACCCGTCAATGAACCGCTCGCCACGCTCGTCTATCAGTTCGAAACCCTCAGCCGAGACGATAACGCGACCAGCCTGGTCGGCCTGAGACATCCACTGTTGCATCTGCGTAAACGGATGCCACACATATTTATTGTCCCACCGGGCCAGCAAGGACAAATCCGAATTTTTCTCGTGAAATTCTTTCATGTCGATATTCGTTGATATTGTTCCGAGATTTTAGTTAAATATCTCGCTGGTTCAACATAAACATAAAGGAACGAAACCATGCGAGCTGAATCTTTCGAATTTCTCCAAGCCATGCTGACCACCCCGTCTCCGAGCGGCTATGAGTCCAAAATCCAAAAAATCTGGTGCGACTACGTCAGGCCTTTCGCCGACGAAATCCGCACCGACGCATACGGCAACGCCGTGGCTGTGCTGAATCCCGCTGGGGATCCGAAGCTGCTCATCGACGGTCATGTCGACGAGATCGGCTTGATGGTCAAGCACATCGCCAAGGAAGGCTTCATCTACTTCCAGCAGATCGGCGGCGTCGACGCAGCTTTGGTTCGCTCCAAGCGCGTCAACATTCACACTGCCAAGGGAATCGTCCGCGGCGTCATCGGAGCGACCGCCATTCATATTGCCAAGCGAGACAAAGACCCCAAGCCTCCGAAAATGCACGAAGTTTTCATCGATATCGGAGCAGCTGACGACAAGGCTGCCAAGCGAAAGGTGGCTGTGGGCGACCCGATTACATTCGTGGACGACTTCGAGATGCTCGACAAAAACATAGCTGTCTCGCGTGCGTTGGACAATCGCATAGGCTGTTGGATAGCAGCCGAGACGCTCCGCATGACAGCGGTGGCCAAGGTGAAACCAAAGTGTGCCCTGTTCGCGTGCAGCTCTGTGCAGGAAGAGACAGGCTGCAACGGCGCGCAGATGCAGGTTGCAAACATTCAGCCTGACCTTGCCATCGCGGTTGACGTAACCCATGCGACGGACACGCCGGGCATTGATGTCAAGCAGCACGGCGAAGTGAAAATGGGCAAGGGGCCAACCGTGTCGATTGGGCGGGAGAACCACCCCGTGCTGGTAAACAGGCTGCGGAAGGTGGCGGAGAAAAAGAAAGTCCCGCTGCAAATCGAGACATTCTCGCTCACTGGCGGCACGGACGCCTATGTCATGTGGACGAAGAACGGCGGCGTGCCCTCAGCCATCGTCAGCCCGCCGACGCGATACATGCACTCGACCGTCGAGATGATGGACCTGCGAGACCTGCAACGCGTAGCAGACTGGCTGACCGCATTCGCACTAGACCTGAAAAAAGGCGAACGATTCAAAGTGAAAGTCTGAAACCGCAGTTGCTGGTTGACTGGTTGATTGGTTGATTGGTTTATTGGTTTATTGGTTTATTAGGTAGCCATGGTAGTGTGGGCATCTTGCCCATGCTTTTTGTGTTTTTTTGTCATTCCCGCGAAAGCGGGAATGACACGGGGAATGGCTGGGATAAAAAAACACAGCCGAGGGCGGCTGTGCTACGCGCAGCTTAATGCGTCATGGCGTAGGTTATGATATTCACGCCAAGCCGAAGTGCGTCAGTATCGGCATAGCCTCGATTGTAGGCCAGGCCCAGTTGCTCCCAACCGCTGGCCAGGCCCATCGACGAATAGATAACGCCCAGCTGACCGGCGACAGTAATGCCCTCCAGCATCGGAGCGTTTAGTGCGGGGTTCGCAGCCTTGACCATGGCGGTATAGTTCACCGTCGTAATCTGGAAAGGCCTTTGGTACACGGGCGACCCCGGCGGCAGGAGCTTCAGCTCGCCTGCGGGCAGTACCCGTTTTATCTCCCGCCGAAACGCGACATCAAACGCCTTTCGCCCAGCGGCAGCCTCGGCGATAAGCACACCCCCTGCTGAGAGATACTCCCGAAGCCGAAGCACCTCGTCCCGGGCCAACTTGAAATCTCCCAGGCCCGTCATGTACAACACCGGATGTCGAAACACCTCGACGTCCGTCAGGCCGACGCTCTGTGGCTGAAACTGAACCTTCAGCGTCGTGGCCTGGCGGATGTACTTCATCAGGTTGGCCAGGCCATGCGGCGTCGGGTCCCAGTCGCCCGCGTGAGCCACCTGCGCGACAACAAGCTCCTGCCCAGCAGAATCTGGCCCGGGCTTTGGATACTGCTTCTGAGTCCCCCATGCCCGGGCGTACTGAAAATTCGCCAGGGTCGTCGTAATGATATTCACGCCAAGTTTTAAGCCATCCTCGCGATGATACAACAGCCCGCCGCCGATGGGCTTGTTTTCAATATCCCAGCTACAGTTGAGGTCCACCGCCGAGAGCAGTATCGCCGGGCGACAACCCAGATAGACCGCCTCGAGCAACGGCGGCACTGTTTTTACAGGCTCGTTGCCCAGGCGCAAGCGCATCTGCGGGATGTTAAAGTATGCTTTGAACAACGGCGAGTCGGTGTCGACCATCGCGAGTTTTCGCTTGGGGAATATTTTTGCCAGCTCGCGCCTGGCGGAGAGATGGAACTCGCCCCTGCCGCACTGGGCGTGGAGCACGAGCGTTCCTCCGTCGTACAAGTATCGCCGGAGCCGAGCTATGACAGCCTTGTCGAGCCGGGGCATGGGCGTCCAGCCTGTGATATACAAGAGTGGCAGCTCGGTCGGGTCCCACGAGAACTTCGCCAGCGAGGTCTGCATATATCGGTAGCGAATTTTTAGTTTGCTGTTGGCGTACCGCATCAGCGAGGCAATGTCGACCTGCGTGGTGGGAAACTTTTGGCCAGCGACTCGCCGGCGTTGGCCTTGGACTATTTTGTATTGCGGTTGGCCTGTGAAAGTTATCATGCCGATCAGGGCAGGCGGGGCTGGCTGGCGTTTTCGTTCGGAGCGTCGCAAGGGCGTAGCGGGCAGGGGCAATGGGGGGACGCTCTCGCCGCCACTACGACGGTGAGGCTTGGCACGGGGAGGCCTGGCCTTGGGATTGTCAAACGCCAGAGCTGAGGCTGTCCCGCACGCCAACCAGGTAAGCATCAACGCCAAGGAAACCGCTACGGATTGTCGCCAAAAACAAGCCATGCCATCAAACTCCCTGCCCGCCATTATAACGCATCCCCCCAGTGAAAAATTGCATCATATTTGTATTTGATATTTTTTATTAACGTCCCATGTTTGCAGGAGAGTGTAGAGTTATAGTTTGGGCTTTGGTCTTTCAGGTTTTCATCCCGAACAGTCGGTGTTTTTCGCAGAGTTTTATCTGCAACGGTCTTGAGTTTAACGCTTTATGGCCTCCGGCATGTATGGTTAACACCCCGTCGCCAGAGGGGATAGGGCAACGCGGGACTGCGCGCCCGCCGTGGCGGTGCCATACGGCATGGGGTTGGTATCCTTATCGGTGCCAATTCTTTACAATTATGCTGGTTGCAGCAATGCGATAAACTCCAGCCCCGCCAGGGGCTGTTTTCTGACGCAGTTGAGCCAACTGCTTGGGATTGGAACCAAAAAAACTGACAAAATAGTCCCGCCGAAGGCAGAAAAAGTCTCTTAACTGTGAGCCGATTGCAAAACATGTAGCCTAGCCGCTCTCGGCTGGGAAGTTTGTGTGAAAAACACCGTAAATATAGCAAATTCAACACAGCCGAGGGCGACTGTGCTACATTTCCGAATAGTTTTG
>QNCB01000134.1 GCA_003644335.1 Planctomycetota bacterium
AAAGGCTGACGGGAAAACAGTTGACTGGTTGATTGGTTAACTGGTTGACTGGTTTAAAAACAAAAACGGCAAACTACGAAACACGCGAAAGAACGCGAAAACGAATTATTATAAAAACAGAGCCTGTTGCACAATTACCCAAGATTTTCATAAGTCTTTTATTTATGTGGAACCAATCGACACAAAATAAGGACTTATGTTAACTGGCTAGAATTATGCAACAGCCTCAACAAAAAAACAGAAGACATGAATGAAGATTCTACATCCAGTGCCTGTTCGACTGGTTCGGGGCGTCGGCTGCCACCTTGGCTGAAGCGTCGGCTGCCGGCTGGGTCTGATGCCCAGGCGGTAAACTCTGTGCGAGTGTTGCTGGACGAGCTGGGCCTGGCGACGGTCTGCGACGGGGCGATGTGTCCCAATCGCGGGGAGTGTTTCGCCAGCGGCACCGCGACGTTTTTGATACTCGGGGACACCTGCACCCGCAATTGCAAGTTCTGCGCGATACCTCCCAAGGACCCCGCGGCGCCCAGGGCCGACGAGCCGGCCGCAGTGGCTACCGCTGCGGAGCGAATGGGGCTGAAGTATGTCGTGATAACATCCGTTACGCGGGACGACCTGCCCGACGGCGGAGCGGGCCACTTTGCCAAAACGATACGGGCGGTGCGGGCCAAGTTGCCCCAGGCCAAAATCGAGGTTCTCGTGCCGGACTTCCAGGGCAATCGCGAAGCCATCGGCACGGTAATATCAGCTGGGCCTGACGTGTTCAACCACAATATCGAGACAGCTCCCAGGCTATACGAGCAAGTTCGTCCGCAGGCGAACTACCAGCAAAGTCTTGGTGTCTTAGCCTGTGCAAAATCTCTCGCTGGCGGGTCAGCCCAAACCATCTACACAAAAAGTGGCCTGATGGTCGGGCTGGGCGAAACCGATGATGAAGTTTGTAAAGTAATGCGAGACCTCCGCGGGGCAGGCTGTGATATCCTGACCATAGGCCAATATCTCGCGCCGTCCGGGTCGCACGTGTCGGTCGATCGGTTCGTGACGCCGGAGCAATTTGACTGCTGGCAAGGGCTGGCGATAGAGACGGGTTTCCAAGCCGCCGCCTGCGGGCCTTTTGTCCGCAGCAGCTACCACGCAAAGGAATTGGTCTGCTGGTTGACTGGTTGACTGGTAAAAGATTACAGAAAAAATGGATTCGATAGCTGCGTAAGAGATGTGGCTCAAAAATCTCGTTCTCATACAGTTTTTATCAAAAATTCAATTCTCTCATGTACGGGACTTTCGGGCACCGGTGTCGAACCCGGCCAAGATAAAATCGATGATCTTTGGCGGGTTCACCAAGAGCCTGTACGCCCAGCAGAAATTCGATTCCGACCCGGAGCGGCGATTCTCGGTGGTGCTGGAGAACGACAAGGCCGTGGTGAAATGGATCAAACCGTCCAAGGGCGACTTGCGGATTCACTATAGTCACGAAGCTGACGGTTATGAGCCTGATTTCGTAGCCGAAACGGCTGCCGGGATGTTTCTTTGTGAGCCAAAACGCTCCAGCGAGATGACCGATAAGGTCGTACTGGCGAAGACGAATAGACGGACATTGCGGCTGGGCTATCGCCTTGGCCTGCTGTGGTCTTGCTGGCGTGCTATCTTGCTGGGCCACATATGCTCTGAGACTCCTGATCGACCGTGCTATAGGCGAGGCGATAGCTGAACATGGTATTTTTTACCAGAAACGATCGCAACATCAGCGGGTGTGGTGTATTTGTATACTACCTGCCGCTACCAAGATTTGGTTGTCATCTGGGAAATGACAGCTTAACCCTGGCTGATGCAATTCATTTTCGCTCCTTTGCCACCTGAAAATATCCCCGGCCAAGCTGTACTCATACCAGCTGTTGGTCGTTTTGGAGGTATAATGCGTACATATCAAGACAATCATTGGACGAAGGCCTCACCATCAGAACGCTTTTGGTTGTCTTGAACTCGGGCACATGCGTTTGGGTTGGGTGAGAAAACTCTGGACATCCGTCCTTGTACAAGAGATGATTTTTGGGGAAGCAGCCGTTGCGGAGTTCCGCGGCGGAACATACGGGAGATGCGATAATGTCATCCAGCAAATCTAAGCAGGAAGATGTTCGTCAGCGGATGGAAGCATTGGAGTTTCGCCTGGGCAAATTGGAACGGGCTATCCAAAGGCTGGCAGGGCCTGATGACGAGGCTTCGCCCGCACATGACAAAACCATCCCGCCACCATTGCCCGCGGATAAGACCGCTGCAACCGGGCCTACAGCCTCGCTGAAAACAGCGAATACTATTCCCACCGAATCGGCCAAGACTTCCCCTGCTGCTAACGGGGTTCGTTGCGACGCATCTACCTGGGAAGAATTAACTGACTTGGTGGCCGAAGCTAAGGCTGATACCAAGGAAGTCCGCAAAACATCCCATCTGTCGCTTGAGAAGCAAATCGGCGAAAAATGGTTCCTTTTTGTAGGCTTGGCTGTCGTGCTGATCGGGGGCGTGTTCTTCTTCAAGTACGCCTACGATCGACGCTGGATCAACCCTCCGATGCGAATGATAATGGGCACACTGTGGGCGTTTGGCTTGATTTGCATGGGCTTCTTGACCCTACGCCGCGAAAAAATGCGGCTGTTCTCCGCGGGGTTATTCGGTGCTGGCGTAGTGTGGCTGTACTACACCGCCTGGGTCGCCAGCCCAAGTGGATGGTACTACCCGACATACAAATTCCTCACCACCAACCAGGCCCTGGCAGCCATGTGCGCGGTAACCGTTGTGGGTGTGGGATTGGCTCTGCGGGCGAATATGCTCAGCGGAGCTGTCATCGCGCTAATCGGCGCAATGGCTACGCCCGTCCTGCTTTCCAGCGGGGAGAACCGCCAAGTCGAATTGATGTGCTACTTGTTGGCTGTGGACGCAGCTTTCCTGACACTGGGGCTTGGCAAACGATGGCAGGCCCTGAGCCCCATCGCACTATTCGGTTCGCTGGTTATCTTTGGCAGCTGGTTCGCACAGTTCGGGGCCGAGTTGTTGTGGAAGCTGACGCTGCTGTTCTCGTGGGCATTTATCATCCTGTTTACAATATATGTCGTCGTCGCTCACAAACTTCGCAGGGCCCACCGGTATACCGGCATTGCTATTACCGCCCTGGTCAATGCGGGCGCGCTAGTTCTCTGGATGGCGATGTTAATGCCAGCCTGTAGATTACTGCCCTGCCTGGCTGGGCTGAACATTCTCATGCTGGCCATCTACTGGATGCTGAGGGGCCATTGGCTGAGGCTTGGTGCAATGACATTTACTGCCCTGGCTATGCTGACCACTTTTATTCTTGGCGTACTGGAAGGTTCGGGCAACATAATCGAGTGGCTTTGGCTGTGGTGCCACTGGACATGGGGCATATTCGCGATTTTCACCATCGACATTATCGTCCGTGGATTGCGGGAGCAAAAGCCCCCCCAAATTGCCGAGACTCTTGATGTCGTTCTCTCTGTCTTTGCCACGGCCATGATGTTTGCCGCGACTTTCTTTCTGCTGGACCACGAGTATTCGCGATGGATGGGGCTGTACACCCTTGTCGTTGCAGCCATAACATTTTTGCTTTCGTTGGCCCTGCGTTTGCGGACGGGCAAGACGCGGTTGTGCCTTGCATACTTTATCCAAGGCTTGATCTTGTTGACCCTGGCCGTGCCGATCCAGTTTGACAACGCAGCCACTACACTTGTTTGGGCAGGGCTGGGATTGGTGATGGTTCTCCTGGCTAAGTGGTGGCAGAGTGGTCTGTTGCTGCTAATGCCGCCGGTGCTGTTGCTGCTGGCGGTCGTACACTGCTTCACATGGGAATTGCCATACGACCCAGCCATGAAAGAAACGCTTCTGGCCACGGATGGACTGATATTCAGCAAGGGACTGCTAATGGTAACGAGCCTCTCGGTGGGGTTGCTCGCCGTAGCCATTGCCACGAGCATAGGCAAAGCTGTATTCTCCGAGAAAACCGACGGGGACATCGCGTACGTCCTCGCAGCTGTTGGCGCAATTATTTTTGCACTTCGCACAGCGACGGAACTACCAGCCGTGCCGGCGACTTGGTGTTGGCTGGAGGCTGGAGCGGTGCTGTTCGCTGTCGGCCTGACCTTGCGTAAGGATTGGTCCGTCGGCTTGACGGGCTTGCTGCTGGCGGCGGTGGCAATCAAGTGGATGTTTTACGACACGCTGCACCTCCTTGACAGCGAGACAAAATTGGCCCGCACGCTCGTGGTCAACGCAGCCAGCCTGGCTGGGCTAACCACCGCAGCACTCATGCTACTTCTGCCCCGCCTGAGCCGATGGCGAGGCCTAGTGTTCGGTCACTACCTGGGCGTGGCGATGTCCTTAACCGCGGCGGTGCTGGTATTATGGGTGGGCAGCTTTGAAATTAGCCATGGCGTTCATCGTTACGCATCTAGCCTCGACGAACCAGCCCTGGCATTGCAGATGGGCCTGAGTGTGTGGTGGGCCTTGGGGGCAACGGCGATGCTTGTGCTGGGGATAGCCCGACAAGCACCGGCAGCTCGTTACTTCGCCACGGTCCTCTATGGCGTTACGATTGCCAAGGTATTTCTTATGGACATGCGTGGAATCGATGCAGTTTACCGCATCCTTTCTTTCCTGGTTACCGGCGTGCTGTTGGTGTTGGCAAGTTGGCTATATCATCAATTCTTCCGCTCATCCAGCTTGGAACAGGAGACAGCTCAGCCCGACTAGCAACCACCATGGCGATTGCCATCGTTGCCAGCTCTGGAACAACCCGCCGCCAGGCCGAACACTTCAGGACGGCTGGCTTGTTCAAATCTCAGCAAGATAGCCGACTGTGTATTGGATATGGCTAATCATTTGTTTGTAAGGGCATCGCCGGATTTTTTCTTGCGATGGCATTGGAAATTACTCATACCTATTTGC
>QNCB01000135.1 GCA_003644335.1 Planctomycetota bacterium
AACTGGAACACGCAAAAGCACGCGGCGCACAAATCTACGGCGAGCTGATAGGCTACGGCGCGACCTGCGACGCACACCATATCACAGCTCCGGACCCCGAGGGCGAGGGAGCAAAGGGAGCGATGACCAAGTGTCTGGCCGACGCCCAGGTCGCCCCGGAGGATGTCGGCTATATCAACGCGCACGGAACCAGCACTAACCTGGGCGACATCGCTGAGACGACCGCTATCAAAAAAGTCTTCGGCGACTACGCCAAGGCGGGGCTACTCGTATCGTCCACGAAAAGTTCCACAGGCCATCTGCTCGGAGCCTCCGGCGGCGTGGAACTCATTGCCTGTGCGATGGCGATGAAAGAGGGAATCCTCCCAGCAACCCAGAATCTCGAAGAGCCTGGCGAGGGGTGCGACCTGGACTACATACCTCAAAAACCGCGAGAAAAAAAGGTCGACATCATGCTCTCCAACAGCTTTGGCTTTGGCGGGCACAATGGCTGCCTGCTGCTTAAGCGGTTCGAGTAAACTCAAATGCAACGCCTACCGTACGTCCCAGGCTGTGTCTTGGCGGGGTTTTTTCTCGCCTGGTCAGGCCAACCGATATCTCATCTCAGCTGGCTCATGGCGGGGTTGGCCACGGCAGCGTCTTTGCTCCTGGCCTGGGTTTTGGAACTGCGCCTGAGGTCAGCTCCACCGACGGGCCTGGCTATCGGACCTATTCTCGAAGGGCTTGGCGACGTGTTGTTCGTGTCCATAGGAGCATTGGCTTCGATGGCTGGGGAAGCGTTGAATAACAGAGGCAACCTGGCAGACTTCCGCGACCAGGCAGCTTTGGTTTCACCCCAGCTATTGTGGGTTTGGATATCAGCTATCTATTTGGGCAGCTACATTGCAGCAACAGGCCTGGTTTCCCAGCGAGCGAAAGTCAACCGCTCGCCGGGCCTGGTTCAGCGTCGGGTAGGCTCGCTAGCATGGGCGCCCACGATTGTTGCCAGCCTGGGCCTGGGCCTGGTGGTCGTCGCGTTTTGGAGGCAAGGCCTGAGTACTGCAGGCACTTGGCTGACGCTCTGGCTGATAGTCTGGCTGGTCTCGCGGACGCTCTACTTCAGCAACGCTGTGCGAAACTGGTCGAACCCGGACTGGATAGACCAGGTCGCTGGGCAGATGCTCCGCGGCGTCGTACTATTGCAAGGGGCAGTCCTCACCAGCCTGCTGCCCCCACTGCCAGGCCTGGCTGCCTTCGCGACAGTCTTCGTGCTATTCCCCCTGACAAGCCTAGCCCAACGCAAATCAACCCGCAACACCCAACGCAAATAATCGCTCTGCCTGAGCTGATATATTTGGCCGGGTGGGATGATTAAAGTTACCCCCGCTGAAATGCCGAAGAAGAGAACTCAAGGACGGGACGGTTTTGAAAAAGACAGTCTCAGGCGCTGCCGAAAAGCTGGTGAGATATCTCACCAGCTTTTCGTAATTTTAGCTGCTCAAAGCCCGGCGATAAAAAACGCAAATTCACCGCAAAAGAACGCATAGAACACAAAGATCACCACGAAAAGCGTGAAGTTGATTTTTTACTTTCAAAAGACTTCATGCTCTTCATGGTGCAAATCGTTTTTGTTTACTTCGCGTAGTCCACGCATCGTACTTCGCGGATTAGCGTTACTCGCACTTCGCCGGGGTATTCCATCTCGGCTTCGATCTGCTTGGCGATATCGTGGGCGATTTTTTGCGTCAACCTATCGTCCACATTGGACGGGTCGACGATTACCCGAACCTCGCGGCCCGCCTGGATAGCATAGGCGGTCTTGACGCCCTCGAAGGCGGTCGCGATACCCTCGAGCTTCTCCAGCCTTTGGACGTATCGTTCCAGACTGTCTCGGCGGGCACCGGGCCGCGAGGCGCTTATCGCATCAGCTGCCAGGACGATGGGCGTATAAACTGTCTCAGCCTCGATGTCGCCATGGTGGGCAGCGGCGGCGTTGATAACCTCGGGCTTCTCGCTGTATCGGGCCAACAGGTCGGCTCCGATTTGCGGATGGCCTCCCTCAACCTCGTGGTCGGCAGCCTTGCCGATATCGTGCAGCAGTCCAGCCCGGCGGGCAACCTGGCCATTGAGCCCGAGCTGGTCAGCTATCACCTGGGCGAGGTACGCAACTTCCATACTATGCTGCAGGATATTCTGACCATAACTGGTGCGGAATTGCAGTCGGCCCAGCAGCTCAACGAGCTTGGGGTGCAGGCTGTGGATATTAGCTTCCATAAGCGCGTTTTTACCGGCTTGGAGAATCTCCTTGTTCAGCTCCTGCCGAACGGTCGAGGTAATCTCCTCGATGCGCGTCGGATGAATTCGCCCGTCCTGAATCAGCCTTTCCAACGTCCGCCTGCCGATCTCGCGACGGACGGGGTCGAAGGCAGAGCAGATGACCACGCCGGGCGTGTCGTCCACGATAACATCCACGCCGGTAGCTTTCTCGAACGCGCGGATGTTTCGGCCCTCTCGGCCTATGATTCTGCCCTTCATATCGTCCGAGGGAATATCCACCGCGGAGACCGTATGGTCGCACGTCTGCTCCGATGCGTAACGCTGAATGGACTGGAGAATAATCTCGCGGGCCTGGACTTCAGCGGTTTCGTTGGCTTCTTCCAACTTTTGGCTGACCAGCTTGGCGGCATCCTGTTCGGCATCCTTCTCAACTTGCTCAAGCACTATCTTGCGGGCATCGTCGGGGGACAGGTTGGCTACCTTCATCAGCTGAGACTTTTGCTGGCCTATCAGGTCGTTAAGATGCCGATCCTTATTGGCAAGGGCTTTTTCCTGCTCGGCCAGAGCGCGTTCGGCCGTCTCTTGCATCCGCTCTCGCCGCTCAAGGTTGTCTCGTTTCTGCTCCTGGCTGTCCTCGCGCTTGGCCAGGCGCTTCTCCTCAGCCCGCAGTTCCTGGCGAGTGATTTTGGTTTCCTTATCGAACTGCTCGCGACGCTTGAGGTACTCGCTCTTGGCCTGGGCTTCAGCCTGGGCGCATATCTTCTGAGCCTCGGCGTCAGCGGCGATTCGTATCGCGCTAAGCTCGGTAGCCAGTGTCGCTTGGCGGGCTTTGTCTATTATTGCCCGGACAATGACGAACAGCACCGCCCCACCTACGAAAGCTGCTACGACAATCCCAACGCCCAGGCCTGAGGATATATCAATCCCCGCTAGTGTGCCAAATATCATGGTGAATACCCTTTCTATGCGACGACAAAGGGCCTACGGAAATGGAACACAGGCGGGGGACGCGACAATTCGCGTCCTGACGGGCAGGGGTCAAACTCACGTTTCAAGGCTTGGGAACCGCTCGCATGGCGAGGACAATTTACCGCCAGGCTGCACAAAATATTTATCCATATTCCTTGCCTGCTGGATTTGGATAATCTTTTTTACTTTCGACGCATAAAGGAAAAAACCTTTTTTGCTCGGTTCCGCACCGCTTCGACACATACACATTTGCTTGTCTTCGCGAATCTATGACCCGAAGGTCTCGCACCGTTTTGGCCCGGCTCTGTCAGCCTACCTGGCCAGCCCGCAGAGGCCTGGTGCAATTATCGACATTCCGCGTAGCGGCATCCTTTTGGCGGTTTTCCCACAAGGGGCGATACCTGCTACGCCGGGCCTGCCTGGGGCAGAACACCTGAACGTCGCTATGCCCGACGGCCTGTGTGGTCGCTTCCGAAAAACGCCCAGCCGTCATCTTGTACAACAACAAACAACAATAATCCATACTACCAACCCGCGCACTCGGCGGGATTAAGCCTATCATACCCCCCCACGCCAAAGCCAGTCAAGAGTTTCCTCATCCGCACGAAAAAACGTGTGCGAGATTAAACCTGGTCTTACCATTGGGCATTGCGTGTGGACATAAAATTGGTTGGTTCTCCCGGGCAATTTCAGATTTCGGTTTGAGCTAGTTTCGCGAAACAATCTGAAATCCGCAATCTGAAATCCGAAGTAAATCTTATGCTATAAAACACGGCTAAAATCTGTACAAAACAATAGTTACGGAAAGCTATGAAAAAATCTGTGTAATCTTCTCAAAATCAGTGGAATCCGTGGACTCCCCTTTGCCACAGGCCAACACGACTACCCCGCAGAAAAATTCCTGCACACTGGTCTGGTGCATCAATAGTCTTCGGTGTCGCCAGCTTTGCCTGGCACCTTGCCTGTCCGCTTGTACACGTCGGCCCGGCCTAGCACTGCGATAAACTCCATACCCGACACCGGCGAGTAGTACGAGCCTGTTTCGACCATGACTTTTTGGTATTGCAGCTCGCGAAGGCAGTATCGTTGGCTTGGGCCTGAAACGGAGAGTACAACCCCGCCGGACATGCCCGCTGCCTGGTAGACCATGTAGGCCAGCTTGCCCTTGGTGATGGGTCGGGAGGCGACGAAGGTCCAGTTTCGGCTAAGGATACCCGCGTCGGCCAGGAGTTTGACGCGCTGGGCGAAGTTCTTGGCCTTGTCCTTGCCATCGACAAGCAGCAGCAAGCCACGCATCGCGTCGTTTTCCGAGACCGCTGCCTGGGTGGAGACTCGGTCGAGATAGGCGTCGGACAGCTCGCCGCTTGGCAGGGGCTTGGCGGCGGCGCCAGGCTCGGCTGAGACTTTTAGCGGCTGGCCCTGGCTGCACCCTGTCAGGCACATCAGCCCCAGCAGACAGGCTGCTGTCGTCAATAAATACTTCCGCCCGCTCGTTGCAATTTTGTAGACGTTCATTCGTATTTCGTCCAATAAAGTTATCAGTTATCAGTTGTCAGTAATCAGTAAAAGCAAAAGAAACAAAAAAAGAACCACGGCACCCGGCTTTTTTTTGTTTTTTTTTGCTTTCTGTTTTTTTGTTTTCTTTGTCATTCCCGCGAAAGCGGGAATCCATTTTTTTAGCCTAAATTTGAAACCACGCGGCAGCCCATGGATTCCCGCT
>QNCB01000136.1 GCA_003644335.1 Planctomycetota bacterium
AATTAGGGAATATCCACTCTCGCATGGTATCGGTTATAATCGATATCCCGAATTCTGTATATAACGGCCATGCCCTGACGGGCACAACAAAATATGAAAGTTATCAGTTATCAGTTATCAGTTATCAGTTATCAGTAAAAACAGCAGAACACAAATGACGAATTAAAACAAATGACACGAATTTTTATTTGTAGTTTTTTTGTTTTGTTTATTTTTTTCACAGCCATCCCATAGACGGCAGAAATTCGATTGTTAGTCGCATTTTAACCAATAAACATACAGGGTTGTGGCTGGGTCGCCAGAATGTCAATCCGCATTTTTTTAGCTCCGTAGGAGCGGCATCTTTGTAGAAAAAAGACCGCCACGAACCAAGCTCCGTAGGAGCGACATCTTAAATTGCTCCAATGCCAACAGCAAGATGCCGCTCCTACGGAGCTAAAAATTCATACCGCCTTTTACTACAAAGATATCGCTCCTACGGAGCTGTCAAGCCATCTTGTTAGGATGGCTGTGTTTTTCTTTTTGTTTTTCGTGTCATTCGTGTTCTGCTGTTTTTTGCTTTTACTGATTACTGAAAACTGATTACTGACAACTTTTTCTCGAAAAGGAAAATTACAAATGGAAGTTTCATTATCACAACGTTTGGAACAATTGCCGCCTTACCTCTTCGCTGACCTTCGCCGGAAGATATCAGCCAAGCGAGCCCAGGGTGTGGATGTCATTACGCTGGGCATTGGCGACCCGGACTACCCAGCCCCCGACGCGGTCATCGAAGAACTCTGCCGGGCTGTAGCTGATGACACCGACCCCGACCGCCATCGCTACGGTTGCGACTCCCCAGCCGCTCAGTTCCCCACAGCTATTCGCGATTTCTACAAGCGTCGCTGGGCCGTCGAGCTTGCCGACGAGCAGGTCATTACGACTATGGGTTCCAAGGACGCCATAGCCAAGTTGCCCCTGGCGATGATGAACCCGGGCGACATCGGCATCGCGCCGCTGCCGGGATATCCGACGTATAACATTGGCCACGTTTTCGCCGGCGCCACGACGCACTATGTGCCCCTGCGACCGGAGAAAGGCTACCTTATCGACTTCGACGAAATCCCCGCTGAGGTCGCCAGCCAGGCCAAGCTGATGTGGATGAATTATCCCAACAACCCCACCACAGCCACGGCTTCGCTGGAGTTTTTCGCCCGGGCTGTCGAGTTCGGCCGAGCCAACGACATCCTCATTTGCCACGACTCCGCTTACAGCGAAAATACATACGATGGCTATGTCTCGCCGAGCATTTTGCAGGTGCCCGGCGCCGACGAGGTAGCGGTGGAGTTCTTCAGCCTGTCCAAAGCCTTCTGCATGACAGGCTGGCGGGTTGGTTGCATGGTTGGCAATGCATCAGCTGTGGCTGCCCTGGGCAAGGTCAAAGACAATATCGACAACGGCACGCTCCGAGCGGTGCAGCTAGCCTCAGCAAAGGCGCTCGACCTGGCAGAGGAAGTCATCCCGCCGATGAACGAAGTCTACAAACGCCGGCGAGACCTGGTGGTCGACACGCTGAACAAGCATGGCTGGAGCATGGACAAGCCCAAAAGCACCATCTATATCTGGGCGCCCGTGCCGGAAAAATACATCCGCCCAGACGCCGAGGCAGACTACAGCTCCTCCGGCGCGTTTGCAGCGGACCTGCTGGAAAAAGTAGGCTTGGTGGTAACCCCAGGCCGAGGCTACGGCGAAACCGGCGAGGGATTTTTCCGCATCAGCCTGACCTACCCCGACGCCACACTAAAACAAGCCCTGGAAAGAATGATCTCGATATTGTAGACCCGGCAAGTGCGTAAAAGAGTCCACGGATTTCACGGATTAAAAATGGATTACACGGATTCTTTTATATCAAAAAAAAACCGTGAAATCTTTTCTTAATCCGTGAAATCCGTGGACTGCTTTTTTGCCTATTCCCTATTTGCCTATTGCCCACTTGCCTATTGCCTATCCGCCTGTTACCTTCTTGTTATGAGTTTTTTCCGAGACAATATTGTTGGTATGGAGCCTTACGTTCCGGGCGAGCAGCCTGACGAGCTTGGGGGCGTGGTCAAGCTCAACACCAACGAGAATCCATATCCGCCAAGCCCAGCTGTAGCTGATGTGCTCAGGCGGTTCGACTGTTCCAGTCTGCGGCTTTACCCCGACGCGATGGCGAAGGATTTTCAACAGGCCGCGGCGGAAGTGCTAGCCTTGCCCGCTGACTGGATTATCCCGGGCAATGGCAGCGACGACCTGATAATCATGATCATCCGCTCAGCGCTGCAGGCTGGTCGCTCGGTGGTCTATCCCACGCCGACGTTCCCGTATTACCGCACGCAGGGCCAGGTCGCGGGGTGCGACATTATCGAGGTTCCAACTGGCCAGGCTGAGGGATTCGCCATACCCATCGAAGCCTTGGCCAAGGCAGCGGGCGACGTAACTTTTCTCGCCAACCCCAACAGCCCGACAGGTGCGTGGGTCGAGCCTGACAGGCTGGACTGGCTGGCGGGTCAGCTCGACGGGCTGTTGGTTATCGACGAAGCCTACGCGGACTTCGCCCAGGCCAACGCGCTGAAACTCGCAGCCAGGCGGGACAACGTTATCATCCTGCGAACCCTGAGCAAGGGATATTCCCTGGCTGGGCTTAGGCTGGGCTTTGGCGTAGCCAGGCCCGGGCTGAGGCGTGAGCTGCTCAAGACTAAAGCAATTTACAACGTCGGAGCCTTACCCGCAGCGGTGGGAGCAGCGGCGATAGCAGACCAGGCGTATCATCGCCAGTGCGTGGAGAAAATTCTCGCCCAGCGAGAGCGGCTGGGGCGCGAGCTGGGCGAGAGACATTGCATGGTTTGGCCTGGCGAGGGAAACTTCCTGATGGTCAGCCCGCCCGGCGGCGACAGCAAAAACATCTGTCAGAAGCTCAAGGCCCGCGGCGTTCTCGTCCGATACTTCAATCAGGACGATATGAAAGACAAGCTGCGAATATCCGTAGGCTCGGCGGAAGAAGTTACCGCCATGCTGCGAGCCTGGGACGCGAGATAACCAGGGCTCCGTCTGAAAAGTCTGGTTGGAACTGAAAAGAGGAATTTGCAGCCGGATGAGACTTTTCGAACAGAACCCGCACGGACGCAATAATGAACAGAACTGCTAGCATAAAACGCGACACGAAAGAAACAAAAATATCGATCGAGCTAAACCTCGACGGCACGGGCCAAACCGACTGCCAGACCGGGGTAGGGTTTCTCGACCACATGCTGGACCACCTGGCAAAGCACAGCCTGTGCGACCTGAAAGTCCGAGCCAAGGGCGACCTGCACATCGACGACCATCACACCGTCGAGGACGTCGCTATCTGCCTGGGCGAGGCGATGGACAAAGCACTTGGCGACAAGGCTGGCATCGCGAGGTACGGCTCGGCCCGCGTGCCGATGGACGAAGCATTGGCGGAAGTTTCGATAGACATATCAGGCCGATCCGCTGTGGTCTGGGACGTGAAGTTCGCCGGCGGAAAGATAGGCTCGTTCGACACACAGCTAATCGAGGAGTTCCTCCGCAGACTCGCAGCCGTCGCCCGGATAAATCTCCATGTGGCTGTACCCTACGGCTCGAACGACCACCACATCGCAGAGGCTATCTTCAAAGCCACCGCCCAGGCCCTGCGACAAGCCAAAGCTATCGACCCAGCCCGCCAAGGCGAAATACCATCAACAAAGGGGACGCTCTGATTATAGCTGCGATTGACGCCGTTAAATAACAAATTACGAAGCTCGAATGATGAATAACGAAAAAAATGCCCAATGTCCAAATACCCAATGCCCATTGAATACCCAATAACCAAAGCCCCCCCGTGTCATTCCCGCCCTCGCGGGAATGACAAGAAAAAAAGAAATTAAAAAAATCAGTGTCTATCCGTGTTTTCCGATGTATCGGGATGGTTCCGCTGTTTTTGTTGTTTTTGCTTCTACTGATTACTGCAGGCTGATTACTGATTACTTTAAAAAAAATTGTCGGGTGGGGTGGCTAGACCCGCGAAAGGACTACTATGTTGATACGTACTAAAATCCTTGCAACGGTCGGCCCTGCTAGTGGCTCGGTCGAAATTTTGCGAGAACTTGTCCAGGCTGGGTGCGACGCGTTTCGGATAAACTTCTCGCACGGGAGCGACGAGCAGCGGGAAGAGTTTCTCCGCAATATCCGCATGGTCGAAAGCGAGCTGGGCTGTCCCGTCGCAGTTTGCGGCGACCTGTGCGGGCCTAAGATTCGCGTCGGCCTGATGACCGGCGGCGGGGTGCTGCTGGGCCAAGGGCAGGAAATTGTAATCCAACGCAATCCTATAGAGGGCACGACCAGACGAATCTCGACCACCCTGGCTGAGCTTGTCGACGACGTCAAGCCCGGCGAGCAAATATTGCTGGACGACGGCAAGATAGAGATGGAAGTACTGCGAACATGCCCGCCTGACGAGATAGTTTGCAAAATTCTCGTCGGCGGAATACTGGGCAGCGGCAAGGGCGTGAACCTGCCGGGCACGAACTTGCGACTATCAGCTCTAACGGAAAAAGATCGGCGGGACGTCGAGTGGATATCGCAGCGGGATTTCGATTACGTCGCACTGTCGTTCGTCCAGCGGGCTGGCGACGTCTTGGCCCTGCGCGAGCTGCTGCAAAGTCGCAATAGCTCTGCCCATATCATCGCCAAGATAGAAAAGCCCCAAGCCTTGGACGACCTGGAAAATATCGTATCAGCTGCTGACGCGATAATGGTAGCCCGCGGAGATTTGGGCGTGGAAATGCCCCTGCCTGCTGTGCCTGTTGCCCAGAAGCAAATTACCGCCCTGGCCCAGCGGATGGGCAAGCCCTGTATCATCGCTACGCAGATGCTCGAGAGCATGATAGCCTCGCCGACCCCCACGCGGGCGGAAGT
>QNCB01000137.1 GCA_003644335.1 Planctomycetota bacterium
ATAAGTTCGCCAAGACAGAAAAAAGACGTCCTGTCGGAAACTCTCGCAGCCTGCTGCATGTTGTGCGTAACGATAACAATTGTATAGTCTACTTTAAGTTTATGAATCAGTTCCTCGATTCGGCCTGTCGCCACCGGGTCTAGCGCGGAGCACGGCTCATCCATCAATAGTACTTCCGGCTTGGTCGCCAAGGCACGGGCGATACACAGCCGCTGCTGCTGCCCGCCGGACAGCGCCAGAGCTGACTTTTTCAATTCATCTTTTACTTCGCCCCACAAGGCTGAGTCTCGCAAGCATTGCTCAACGATAGCGTCAAGTTTGCTTCTGCTACGAACTCCCTGCAGTCGCGGGCCATAGACGATATTGTCGTAGATGGTTTTTGGAAACGGATTAGGCCTTTGAAAAACCATGCCAACCTGCTGTCGAAGATTCACCAGGTTGACTCGCTTGTCGTAAATGTCCTGCCCGTTTACCGCCAGGACTCCGCCGGTATGCGTGTGTGGGATCAGGTCGTTCATGCGGTTTATACTCCGTAAAAACGTGCTTTTTCCGCACCCGCTAGGCCCGATGATAGCGGTTACCGCCTTGGGGTAAATGTCCATGCTGATATCTTTTACGCCCACCGCCTTGCCGTAGTAAAAACAAAACTTATCCGACGTTATCACAGGCTGGCTGGTCTCAGATATCTCCGGCGATACTTTCGTGCATTGAGGTGCGGGAGCAAGCGTCGGTTTTAGAGGCTCGCAGCAAGTGTCAGGCTCTGTTTCAACAACGGTTGTTTGTTCTATATTTGTCATTTGTTCACTCACACTCACCAGCCTTCTTTTTGTTTTTACTGATTACTGATAACTGACCACTGATAACTTTCAGTGTCCTCGGAGTTTTGATTCAAGTTTTCGTCGAATAATTATTGCTGTCAGGTTCAGCACTAACACGAGGGCTATTAGTGTCATTACCATTCCGTATTGTTGATGCGGAACCATCGCGGCGATGCGGTCGCCGACGGCGATGTCGTAGCTGCCGTATGAAAGCGTGCGTGTCGGTTGGAAAATACTTTTCGGGACAGGGCCTAGCGCGACGGTCGCGGTGAATAGAATCGGAGCGGTCTCGCCTGCTGCCCTGCTCATGCTGAGGATGATGCCGGTTAGAATCCCGGGCGTCGCAGCTGGCAGAGTTACCTTTACGAAGGTACGAAACTTTCCGGCCCCCAACCCAAGCGATGCTTCTTTATAGGTTAGCGGCACGGCTCGGATGGCTTCTTCGCTGGCTCGGATTAGCACGGGCAGAACCAAAACCGTCAGCGTCAGCGCACCGGCCAAGATGGTCGAGCCGCTCCCCACGCCGAGTTTCGGCTGGAGATATAACACGAAAAAAGCCAGGCCGAACAGTCCAAAGACGATGCTCGGCACGCCGGCCAGGGTGTTTATGCAGGTGCGAATAATGCGGATAAATGTCCCATCGCCGGTGCACTCCACCAGGTATCCCGCAGCTGTAACGCCCAGCGGAACCGCGATGGCCATGGCAAGGAGCGTCAGCAACACAGTGCCGATAATCTCAGGCCCGACCCCGCCGAAGAAATGCCCCGGCGTGCTGTCGTCGATAAAATACTGCCAGTAAAACGTCCGTTGCGGCAGGAGCATTTTTTCGAGATTCTGCTCCATTATCGGAAACAGCTTGGCTAGTTCCGTGCCGGCGAATTGATCCTCTCGCGGCGTGCGGGTTTTTTTCAAAGGCTGGTCAGGCCCCTGCGCAACCCATGTTTCAGCCCAGAGCAAACGGTCACGCAGAATCTTGGCCCGGCCCCATCGCGTGGAGCCATATTGAAACTGGGCCAGGTCCGGTATTGGCTCGCCAGGCTGAGGGCCTAGCAACTCTTTTATTATTTCCTGAACTTCGCGGAACGATTTGGCGTAGGTTTCTCTATGTTTCAGCCCAGCTGCGGAAACAACGTTTTTATATTGTCTAGCCAGCGTGAAAAACTGTCCCGCTACTGAATCGGCAAATTGCCGATTGTCCGCGTAATTTAGTACGTAATCGAGTTTTTCGTGGGCTTCCTGGGCGTTAGATGTTTTGTACGCGCGCCGTAATTTATTTCGCAATTCCTTGCCGGCAAACTTCAATGAAGCTGCTTGCTCTGGGGCAAGCGTTCCGTTTTTCACCTGATTACTAAGTTGAATTTTGAATTGTCTAAAAATGCTCTTAGCCTGCTTTTGTACCTTGCTGGTATCTACCATCACCGCGAAGTTATCCATCAGGCGATAAACTTCCGCTCGGGCCTTGGCAGCGTTTTTAAGCTGTGTTTCCAGTGGTTTTCGTTGACCTCGGCCATGCATATCGTATTGCATTTTGCGATATTCGACCGTACCGTCGAACACCAAGGCCCCAGCTCCGCGAGAGAGCATCGGGCCCAGGATTAGTACCAGCGCAGCTACCATAAGTAATACTGACATTCCCGAGGCAAAAGTGAACGTTTTGTCTCCAAGATGACGAAGTTGCATTTTCACTTACTGCCTCCCCGTAATCGTCTAGCCCGCGAGAGGAAATGTTCGCTTGCGAGGTTTAGCGCGAATGTGAAAACCAGCAGCAGGAACCCGACGGCAAAGAGGCAGTGATAGTGGTCGGAGCCTTTGGCGGTTTCGCCCATTTCTCCCGCGATTGTAGCGGTCATCGTTCGTATCGATTGCGTGATGTTCCACCACGGCGCGGGAATACGGGCGGCGTTTCCCGAAGCCATCCACACTACCATTGTCTCGCCGACTGCCCGCATCATGCCCAGGATAATCGCAGCGATAATACCGCTATGGGCAGCGGGGACGACGACTTTCACCAGTGTCTCAGCCCGCGTCGCGCCCAGGGCGTATGAGCCTTCTCGCAGGTTTCGTCCCGCAGCGGAGAGTGCGTCCTCTGCTATGCTTATGATGGTTGGAATGGCCATGATCGCCAGGATAATTGACGCGTTCAGCGCGTTGGTGCCGGTGGGCAGGTGGAGCTTTTCCTGCATCCACGGAGCCATGATAAGTACAGCGAAAAAGCCGTACGCCACCGATGGTATCGCCGCGAGCAGTTCGATAATTGGCTTGACGAATTGGCGGATTCGAAACGAGACGATATCGCTGAGGAACAGCGCCGCTAGCAGTCCTATCGGCACGGCGATGAGTAGTGCCCCGGCTGTTACATATAAGGAACCCGCCAGCAGAGACACCCCCCCGAACTCTGCTGGCTCTGCTGTTGGGTACCAACTGGTGGAGCCTAAAAGTTTGCCGATTCCATGGGTTGCGAAAAATGGCCAGGCTTCCTTTGAGATGAAGACGAAGATGAGAACTACCACCATTAGCGAGACGCAGGTGATTCCCAGCAGGAACATTTTCCCGAGCACCGCTGCGAGATAGCCCTGTAAATCCTGGGCTGGAGACAGCAGCAGCGGCCGGTTGAACCCGACCGCTGCTACCTGCGGCTCTGATTTTTTATCAGGATTTTTCGTCATGGTTTCAGCCAATATTCCTGGCTTAGTAGTTGGTTACCGGGACGAAGCCTTTTGCTTCGATAATTTCCTGTCCTTTTTCCGTAAGATAGAAGGTGCAGAACGCGTGTGTGAGCGACCCGAGTTTGGGATAGCCATTCGTGAAAAAGTACAGCGGTCGGCTAAGCGGATACTTGCCCGATGCGATCGTGTCTCGGCCAGGCTTTACGCCATCGACGGTCAGGCCTTTGACCGCGTCGTCCAGAAATCCAAGTCCGACGTAGGCAATGGCGCCGTCGGTCGTCTTGACGCGGGCGTGGGCCTGGGGGTTGGAGTTGACATATTCTACACTCTTAGCCATCTTCTTTTTCTTCATCGCCAGCTTATGGAATGTCTCATATGTGCCGGACGACGTGTCTCGACTGATGACGACGATGGGCTTGTTCGCACCGCCAAGCTGTTTCCAGTTGGTGGTTTCGCCCTTGTAAATTTTGCGAATCTGTTCGGTCGTCAGTGCGTTTATCGGGTTGGACGGATGCACGACCACGCACACGCCGTCCATCGCTATGGCATGGGCGACGGGCATGACGCCTTTTTCGACAGCCTTCTTAAACTCCTTGCCCTTCATAAAACGGCTCATCGTCGCGATGTCGCATCTACTATCGATAAGGGCCGCGGCACCGTCGCCGCTGCCGGTCTTTTTGACCGTGAGACTAAGTTTCGGATGTGTTTTAAGGAACACTTCCGCGAAGGCATCAGCGATCGGCCCGACCGTCGTTGATCCCTCAATTTGCAGGCTTTTCTTCTGATTCCCAGCCAGGGCATTGCTCCCGATGAGTATAACTATCGCGACCAACATTCCAAGCACCGTTCTTTGCATCGTTTTGTTCGACATACTCGTGTTCCTTTCGCAAACTTCAATTCTTACCATTACCTCGGGAACGTCCCGTGGCTTGGCTGTGTTTTTACCAGCGTAAGAACAAGGCAGTACCAAGCCTGCGTTAAGAATGTGTTAATTACCACGGGCGTATTATTGCCGAGGCCTGTTAAGGCGGTGCGAGGGAAATGTTAAGATAGCATTAAACTGTTGACAGCGTCTTGCCAAGTGGTCTGGCGCCTTGGTAATATGGTGTCAATGTCGAAACCGCACATTATTATCGTCGAGGACGAGCAGGACATGGCTGAGCTTATCGCCATTCGGCTCCAGCGAGAGGGCTATAGCGTCGAAGCTATTTTCGACGGGCTTGAGGGCCTGGCCAAGATTCGCTCTGCCCCGCCGGAGCTTGTATTACTGGACCGAATGCTCCCGGGGATGTCGGGGACGGAGATTGCAACTGAGCTTCGGGGAGACCCGCGAACCGCTGGGGTGCCTATTATCATGCTGACGGCCAAGAGCGAGGAAAGCGATATTGTCGTCGGGCTTCATGTCGGCGCGGACGATTACATGACCA
>QNCB01000138.1 GCA_003644335.1 Planctomycetota bacterium
CCGACGTCGCCCCCTCCCACGGGGGCGTGGATTGAAATAGGAATAGGCAGCATAATTGGCAAACAAAGTGTCCGCCACCCGTTTAGCACCACAACACAGGCTTGACAGGCTGGAAAAGGCCCGGAGTGTAACCAACCCTGGCCCGAAAGCAGGCCCTGGCCAATGTGCAAGCTGACCACTTCCGCCTCGACGCCCAAGAGCCTGGCTGCCCGCCCCACGCTCAACGCCGTCGGATCCATGCCGTCTGTTTTGCGATTATCCATGCTCGTTTCTCGCTTCTGGGATGTCATCAAACCAGTTTTCCCAAAAAAATCCCGTCACCAATGCCGAACCTGGCAAGTTTCAACTCCAAGGCTGAACCAGGATTTTTCTTGCGTTCGCTAGCAAAGTTTGCTTTACTAACGGATGTTGTTAGGTAAGATATCTTGACTAACACAATGTCTTGGTAAAGAAAACATAACCAACCATGAAACGAAAAACCGGTACATATCGAGTTACAAAATTTCAGGGTGAAGATGTTCGTGCGTTTATCCCGCTGGCTTTGCCTCCATCCAGACCATCGCTGAAACTGGACGCTGATACCGCAGAGATGTTCTCTAAGGCCACCTCGGCCATCGGTAAATTGAATATTGCCGCGGAGATGGTTCCCAGTGCCGAGTGGTTTCTCTATGGTTTTGTCCGCAAGGAAGCGTTGACTACCTCTCAAATCGAGGGTACTCAGGCGACTCTTCGTGATGTTTTGGCTTTTGAAGCAGGCGAGCCGGCCCAGCGTCCTGACGACGTACAAGAAGTGTGCAACTACACGGACGCTTTGACCTATGCTCGCCGAGAGTTGGCCAAGCCCAGGGGCCTGCCCCTGTCGGTGCGACTGTTTTGCGAAATCCACAAGCGACTGATGAAAGGCTCGCGTGGTAGCGATAAGCAGCCCGGCAAAATAAGACGATCTCAAAATTGGATTGGTGGAAGCAGGCCCGGCGATGCCCGTTTTGTTCCGCCTCCGCCAGATGCGGTTCCAGCAGCGATTTCTAAACTTGAAAAGTGGATTCATGCAAACGATCCACTGCCGCCGCTGGTGAGGGCAGGACTGGCTCATGTGCAGTTTGAAACTATCCACCCTTTCCTCGACGGTAACGGGCGAATAGGCCGTTTGCTTATCGCACTGCTTGTTGAGCATTGGGGCCTGCTCAAAGAACCGCTTCTCTATCTGAGTGTCGCATTCAAAAGACATCGTCAGGAATACTACGAGCGGCTTGATGCTGTCCGAACCGAAGGTGATTGGGAAGGATGGATACGGTTTTTCCTGGGATGCGTTACGGAAGCCGCCGATGACGCGGTTGTCAGCGCACAGAAGCTCTTTGCGGTAACGACTACCGACCGCAAAAAGTTGACCGAGTATGCTGGAACCACCGTCCCAACAATCCGACTGTTTGACCGGCTGGGTGCAAATCCAATAATAACGCTTCCGTTGGCCATCAAGGCCCTGGGCGTAACTAAACCCACCGCCATCAGAGCTATTGATGTTCTGCAGAATACGGGAATATTGCGGGAAACAACCGGCCGCCGGCGAAATCGCGTTTATGTTTATCACAATTACCTCCAGGTGCTAACACCAGATACGGATTGATTCACGTGGCTGCCACAAGCCTCTCAGCGGTAGCCGGAATCCTCTCCGCCTTTTGGCCGGTAAAATCTTCCCAGCGTTTGACGATGGTGAACCTCTACGGGAACCATCTCATGGGCCACAGCCCACTTGAACATGCGGCGGATGCGCTTGACCTGCTGGTTGATGCATCGCCGGGCCCAGGGTTTACGCGGCGGTTGAGCGTGCTGATCTCCGAGGACCATGCGTTCACGCAGCAGGCGGAGTTTCTGCGGGCCAAAATCGCCAGCAGGCTCACTGCCATAAAACTGCCAGAGAAGGCGAAGGATGATTCTGATGTTGTCCACCTCTGACGCCGAGCAATAGTAGCTCTGCGCGTACTCCCACCAAGGCAGAATAATTTCACCGATGGTCTTGTCCTCCGGCTTGCATGCGGTGATGGCATTGGGCGGGGCGGCTTGCGGGATGTTTTGCGAGCGTTTTTTTGGGAAGGATAGCTTGCGTTTTTCGAGGTTTTTTCGGGTGTGCGTCGCATCGGTAGTGGTCCTTTCGTCGCTTTGCGCGGTGTAACACCGCGCAAAAACGGGCTAAAAGCCGCACTACCGACTTTCGGTAGGTGTTCCCAACTATAGGAACCAACAGAAGTTGTCTAAAATACGCCCGGCGAGATTCGAACTCACGACCTCTTGCTCCGGAGGCAAGCGCTCTATCCAGCTGAGCTACGGGCGCACTTACGTCAGCCAGGCTCGCTGTCAGCTGGCTGCGGATGGGCATTATGCGAGCCGCTGGCGGAAAAGTCAATCAGTTGTTCCGCTACGCCGAATCGCCGGAGCGATAATATGCTAAGCGATAATATGCTTGACGGCCCGGCTGGGTGGCGATACATCGCTGTGCGATGGTTCGCTGTAGCGGCCCATCATTTTTTGTTTCGGATACGTCCAGCCTGGCCAAATTCGCTACCCAAATTGGCTAGGCTTGACCCGGGAGATGTGACAGAGCGGTTGATCGTGCCGGTCTCGAAAACCGGTGTGCCGAAAAGGTACCGTGAGTTTGACGCCACGGCGCCGCGAAGCGAATCCCACCCTCTCCGATAAAAACACAAACCCCAGCAAGACTTTATCTCTTGCCGGGGTTTTATCCTGACTCCTGCCCCCTCACATTTTATATTTTTCGTCTTTGAAATCTTTTTCTGGAACAAATATCGCTTTTACCTGCCGTAGCGTGTCTATGTTCAGATTGTTCCGTACATACGTTTGGAACCGCCCTGGCAGGCCCAGCCAATTTATGTTGCCCGTGATACTATTGTTTTTGATAATATATTTAGCTGGTGCAGCTTTGGGATTTTTTGGTTTGCAGGAAATCGAATTCAGCCAGCCTTCAATTATATTGCCTTCAATTATCATTCGTTTCCCCGAGCTTGCGAGGATATGAATAGCTGCGTCTTTGAAGCCGGGCTTACTCTCGGCGCCCTGTACCAGCCTAATGATATTGTTGCGGATAATAGCTTCCGTGCCGTTCGAATCAATCCGGATAGCTGGGCTGTTGCTCGCGAGTCGGTTGTCGAATTCGTTGTTCATTATAGTAACTTTGCCGGATCTACACCACGGCGCCGTACGAATCCAGCCATTGATAAACTTATTTCCACTTATAGTAATATCGCGACAATCTTCGACCTGGATCATCCGGTTAAGCGTGTCGCCCTGATGTTTTTTACTGATAACCTCCGAAACGAAAAGGTTGCCACTGACAAACGCCTTGCCCGTACCGACCTTATCCGGCCCCATCTTACCGCCGGAATGCAACCGGACAAACATGCCTTTGTATCGGTCGTCTCCCTCATCCAGAACCATTATCAGGTTGCCGGTTATCTGCACCTTGTCGGTCCAGAAATAACACCCGATGCCAGCGACGGCTGAATTGATGGAAATATTATTGCTGATAATTATGTTCTCATCGCCCTCGCAGTCATAAGCCATGTCATCCATAAAACGGGCAATATTGCCGTCAATGAGCACATTACGCGCTTTGGCTCCCCACGCCAGGGTTACGCCGTATTCGGCATAGTTGTTTTGAACGCTGACGTCGTAAACGCCGGCAGTTTGAATATCAAAACCTTTATCGCCAGGCTTGAGATCGGGGCGAACAACATTCGACCTCTTGTCCGGTATCCCACAATTGCCGCCCCACCAGACGCACTGGAACACAACATTACGACTCCAGTTGGCGTAATGACGCAGACCTCTGCCATAATTAAACCGCGTTATACTCGCCGCCCACTGGGCCCGGTTTTCATGGACGGAAACATTTTCGCAAAACTGTGCCATCAGCAAGAAACCGACCTTGGCGACCTCACACCTGTCCACCTCAATATCATGACAGTTTTCCAGCTCGATTACCCTCATCTTCCTTTCCAGAAAACTGGCATTGAACCCTCGCTCCTTCAAATAGGGGTGTGAACCGGGCATTCCAGTCAATGTTTTCCGTATCGCACGCAGACGGGTAACTCTCAGGTTACTGATGCCATCGCCATAGATAATCGACTTGAGGTCCTTGACCCCCAGCTCTTTGCCGCTTGCTGTCATAAAATCAAAGTCCAGCCCGTCTAGCGTAATATTATCGCCGCTGAGAATAATGGCTCTTTTGGCTTTGACCTTCGGGTTAATCTGGAACTCCTTTAGCTTGGCGGGGTTTATTTTGTACTTTGCCTTGGGCGCAAACCGAATCGTCGTATCCCCCGGAACTTTCAGAGTGCCTAAAAGGTAAACTCCATCCGGGAAAAATAATTCCGAAGTTTTCTTATCCAACAACGCCTGCACCGCCGCGGTGTCGTCAGCCTTGCCGTCACCCTTGACGCCATGCTCCCTAACATTCACCGCTGAAGCATTTGCGACGACTGCGAATACTACTACCAATAATAATGCGAGTTTCTTCATAACACTATGTCTTTCGATAGTATTAGTTTTGGTTCTCATGTTACGGTTCTTTTATATTCACATGGACGGACAGGATTGACAGGACGTAAAACTAAATCCTGCCTACCCTGCCCATCCATGTTTGTTTCCTGAATCCTTTTCCTTATTCCACCAACGTGATATCGCCGAAGTTTCTCGGATCGACTATCTGCCCGCCTTCAGGCAGGAACCAGCCGTTCCAGCCGCGACGTTCCCAGCCGTCAGATTCGCTGAAACCGATTGAGAAACCGAGCCGTTTGCCGGCTTTGGCATCATCAATGCCCAGTTCATCCCATGGAATCAGCACTTCATATGTGGTTGTTCCAACAGGTTGTTCATAACTCGGCTTGACGCGA
>QNCB01000139.1 GCA_003644335.1 Planctomycetota bacterium
ACACCGGTGAGGACGGAGCGGTTGTAGTCGCCGAGATACTCGAAAAAGGCAAGCAGTTTGGTTACAACGCTGCCACTGGTGAGTATGTTGACATGGTCAAGGCGGGTATTATCGACCCAGCCAAGGTCTCCCGCTCAGCCTTGCAAAACGCATCAAGCGTAGCGGGACTGCTGCTGACGACCAACCTGATGGTTGCCGACTACGACGCCGAGGACGAAGAAGCCCAAGCCATCATCGGAGCTGTAGTTTAATTGGTTGAGTAGCATGGACATCTTGCCCGTGTTTTTTCTGTTTTGCCATGCAACCCAGGCACTTATCTGCCATGTTTACCATGGCCGCAGCAAATAAGTGCTGGGCATGACCTGCGGACTGGTTGATTAGTTATGAAAATCTGAATACACACTAATAGAGACGCCGAGCATGTCGCCGGCGTCTCTATTTTTATCCATGATTTATCCCCTCGATAAATAAGAGAGATAGGGTACACTGGATGTTGTTGAGCCAATCCGCGTAGTCCCATTTCTCCGACCCCTGGGCCGGCATGGCCAGCATTAACTATCGGCCTGAGACCTGGATATTCAACCCGCGGTCTTTTAGAGCTTGAGCGCCACGGGCAAGCGTAAGCGTCCGGGCCAGGTCGCCATCGCCGACGAATGTCCAGTCGTCGCGGTTTTTGTCGCCCCCGCGAACCTCCAGCGGCCCCAGCCTGGCTGAGCGACAAAAAAACACGCCGGCATATTCTTTCAATACATACAGTTACGAAAACCCGATTGGCGTTGTCCGTTTTTCGCAGTGACAACCGCGCGCGACATTATAATATGTCCGATTATGTACGCAAGAATCAGTCCTGAGCTAGTTGTTTGACAGGCAGAAAACCCAGCCAGAAAATCCGGTCGCACACTCACTGATCTTCAATGGGCCTTGGTATTTTGGCCTTGGTCATTCTGCCGTTTTCTGATATTTTCAATGCCATGCCCAGGCGAAATCTAATTTGGATTCTGATATTATTAGCGATGGTAGCGGTGTTGTTACTCACTTGGCGACACCCTTGCCCGCGACCAGCCAGCGAGGTTTCGGACTTTGACCAGCTATCCCAGGTCTGCGAGCTGATTCAGCAGCAGTATTACAAGCCTGTCGATCGGGCGAAGATGCGTCGCGACGCCGCCGCCGGTATGGTCGATGGGCTGGGCGAGTTTTCGAGTTACTTCCCGCCGGGCCAGGCCAGGGCTTTGACGAACCGTATCATGGGGCAGGGTTGTGGCGTTGGGCTACTCGTCGATTGGCACCAAGCCAGGCAGGAGTCTGACCAGCCAGGCCGGGTTGGGCTGGCGATTATAGGCGCCCAGCCCCGCTCGCCCGCAGCTCGGGCGGATATCGACTGGGCTAACGTCAGGCTGTTGGCTATCGGCGACGTCCAGGCTCGGAGTTGCAACTCAGCCAGGCTGCGTAGGCTGCTCCATGCACCAGCCGGGACAAAGCTGAAACTGACGCTGCTGATGCCAGCCCGCGATAAAAAACCCGCGCGCAAAAAAATCGTCAAACTCATCTGCGAAAAATATCCCATCCAGACCGTCCAAAGTCTCGCCCGCACTGGCCTGGGCCGCCGGGCCTGGCGGATTCCACGCAGCAGCCTGTACTACATAAGACTCGCTGAGTTCGCCACGACCACACCCGGCGAATTGCTCGCCGTGCTACGCCGCCTAAAGTCGCCCAGCGGGTTCGTGCTGGATTTGCGGGCCAACCCTGGCGGGCCACTCCCAGCTGGCGTGGCAGCAGCGGAAATATTCCTTAGCCAGGGCGACATCGTTACGATAGTAGGCAAGGACGGCAAGGAGAAAGTCCGCCGGGCACATCGCGACTCGCCATACGAAACCCTGCCGATCGTTGTGCTGATAGACGGCCAGACAAGCTCCGCTGCGGAACTCCTGGCCGGGGCGCTGCGGGCAAATGGCCGAGCTGTGCTGGTTGGCTCGCGGACGCGTGGCAAGGGCTGCGTACAAACCATGCTGCAACTGCCAGGCTACCTCGGCCAGGCAAACCTGACCACCGCGGAGTTTTTCGTAGAGCGGGCCAGGCCCATCCAACGACGAAACAATGCCAAAGTCTGGGGCGTCGAGCCGACGTTGAGCGTCCCTGTAACAAGGCTCCAGGCCCGGTCAATCGAAAAATGGCGAACGAAACTGGCACGGGCACCGGGCAAAACCCCTGGCGAAAAACCCCAGTCCCAAGCCCAGCTGCGAATTGCCCAAGACCCACAACTCGCCCACGCGATAAAACTACTTCGGCGATCCGAAGACTACAAAAAGCTCCTGCGAAAAACCCATGAGACCAAAACAAAAAATAATCCTCGGCATCGAGAGTAGCTGCGACGAGACTGCCTGCGCGGTCGTCGCCGATGGCCAGGCTGTGCTGAGCAATGTCGTCGCTACGCAGATAGACCTGCATAAACGCTTCGGCGGCGTCGTGCCCGAGCTGGCTTCGCGCGCCCATATCGAAGCTATCAACACCGTCATCGACGAAGCTCTTGCTCTTTGCCCAAACCCCCAGCCCGACGCTGTAGCTGTAACGCATCAGCCCGGGCTGATAGGCTCGCTGCTGGTCGGACTCATGGCTGCCAAGACCCTCGCCTGGGCATGGGGCGTTCCGCTTATCGGCGTGAACCATGTCCGCGCCCACGCCTACGCTGCCGCCCTGGAAGCGGGGCCTGTCGAATACCCAGCCGTGGCCCTTATCTGTTCGGGAGGCCACACCGCGCTGTATCATTGCACGGGCCCGACGGAGATGGAGCTAATCGGCAATACCATCGACGACGCCGCGGGCGAAGCGTTTGACAAGGTCGCTGCGATTCTGAACCTGGGCTACCCCGGCGGCCCGGTGGTAGACAAGGTCGCCAAGTCCGGCGACCCGCATGCGGTGAAGTTTCCCCGCTCGCTGCTTAAAGGCCAATCGCTGGACTTCAGCTTCAGCGGTATAAAGACAGCTGTGCTGTACCACGTCAACGGCCTGCCAGGCCAGGCAAGCGACGCTCCCCGGGGTATCGAAAATCTCTCGCCCCAGCAGATAGCGGACATTGCTGCGAGTTTTCAGCAGGCGGTCGTGGACACGCTGACCATCAAAATCCGCCGGGCCGTCGAACGGTTCTCTCCTCGGACGATAATCCTGGGCGGCGGCGTCGCGGCCAACTCTGCCCTCCGCCAGGCGACGGAAGACCTCGCCGGCAAAACCCGCATAGCCTTCCGTAAGCCGGAAATGCGATTCTGCACCGACAACGCAGCGATGATAGCTGGGCTGGGATACCACTATCTGCAAGCGGGCCAAGTTGCAGACCTGGGCCTGACAGCAACCGCCACCGCCAGAACAAAAGTTGGAAAATGAGGAGTCAGTATTCAGAATTTTGTCATACAAAAAGTCGCTTAGCTTACGGATTGGTTGACGGATTGGCGGGGGAAAGACTACAATCCCGGCATGAGTGAATCCGATCAGATCAAGGTAATGTTCAATGGCCAACTTGTCCCCGCAGCTGGCGCCAGGGTAAGCGTCGACGACCCAGCCTTGCTGCACGGGGCAAGCGTCTTTACGACCATGCTAGCCCATAACGGCGTGGTGTTCCGGTTCGAGCGGCACCTGGCCAGGCTCGGGGAGACCATTCGAGTGCTGGGCCTGGATGTGCAAGCTACCACGGGCGAGCTTGTCCGCGGCATGTACGACGTGCTCGACGCCAATGGCCTGACCAGGGCGCGCTGCCGAATAACCCTAACCCCAGGCCCGCCCGACGGCAAGCCCACAACCATCATCACCGCCAAGCCCCTGCCGGAGTATCCCCCGCAGTGGTACCGCGACGGTATCGCTGTGGTTATCACCGCCCTGAAGCAGCACAGCGGTGACCCGACATTTGGCTACAAGACAGGCTGTTACCTGCCGCGGATTCTCGCCCGGAGCGAAGCTGCCGCCAAAGGAGCTGAGGATGCTCTTTGGTACACGACCGACAATCACCTGGCCGAGTCTTGCTTCAGCAATGTTTTCCTGGTGCGGGGGGGCAAGGTCTTCACGCCGCCTCGCGATACGCCGGTTCTGCCGGGCGTGGTTCGCGAAGCGGTGATAGAACTTTGCGACGCGGAACAGCCAGGCCTGGAGTGCGACGAGTCCACGCCGCTGGGAGTGAAGGAAATGCTCGAAGCTGATGAGATATTCCTGACCAGCTCGACGATGGGCATCCGCCCGGTGGTGGGAGTGGAGAAGCACGTTGTAGGCGACGGAAAGCCAGGGGCGGTAACCCGCAAGTTGATGTCAGCCTATCAGGAATTGCTGCAACGCGAGTGCAGCGGGCAACGAGAAGAGGCGGTGCAAAATGAAGGTGCGTGACGTTACGCAAGTGTTGGACGAGTTGGCTCCGCCAGCCCTGGCTGCGGATTGGGACAACGTTGGGCTGCTTGCCGGCGACTGGCGAAGCTCGGCGGGGAAGCTAATGTTGTGCATCGATCTGACAGCCGCGGTGCTGGCCGAAGCCAAGCGAAAACGCTGTGAAATGATCCTGGCCTATCATCCGATAATCTTCAAACCCATCTCCCGCCTGACCCGCCAAGCCAGCCCCGTGCTGTATGATATCATTCGATCAGGCCTGGCGGTCTACTCGCCGCACACCGCTCTGGACGCCGCGCCCGGCGGGACGAACGACTGCCTTGCCGACGTGCTGAACCTGCGCGACCGCAAACCAATTCAGCCAAGCCCGGCTGGGCTGTTGTGCAAGGTGGTAGTCTTCGCGCCTCCTGCCGACCTGCCGGACGTCGCGCGGGCAGCGTTCCAGGGGGGGGCTGGGCGAATCGGCAACTACTCGGAATGTTCGTTCTTCACCCATGGCATCGGCACGTTTAGCTGCGGCGAAAAC
>QNCB01000140.1 GCA_003644335.1 Planctomycetota bacterium
CCGATGCCGTGGCTGCGAAAGTTCATGAAAACGAGCCGTGACCGGAAGCCACGGCTCGTAAAGGGATTGCCTATTCCGTCAAGAGTCCACGGATTACACGGATTCTAGGGGGATTACACAGATTCTTTTTAATCAAAAAATCCGTGAAACCGAAGGTTCACTAAATCTTTTTTTAATCCGTGAAATCCGTGGACTGCTTTTGCCTATTCCGATTCTACTTGCTCGGGAACTTCGGAGGCTTCGGGAGCTTCGGCTTCTTCGGCGCCTTCTTCTATCAGCGGGACTATCCACACGGTTATTGTGGCTTGGATGTCCTGGGCGAAGCGGAGCGTAACTTCGTACTTGTCCAGCGTGCGGAGATGCTCGCCCAGGGCGACTTCCTCTTCGGCCACAGCCTGGCCTTGCTCTGCCAGGGCTGCGACAAGCTGGGCTGGACCAACCGAGCCGTACAGGTGGCCTTCTTCGTTGGCCCGGGCGGTGATGGTAACTTCCGTTCCGTCAGCTGCCTTTGCCCGGGCTTCCAGGGCAGCGCGCAGCTTGGCCTGCTCTTCGAGGTACCTGGCTTTGTCCGCTTCGATAGCCTTGAGATTGGCTTCGGTCGGCGCGATGCCAAGCCCCTGCGGGATGAGATAATTCCGGGCATAGCCATTGGCTACGTCAACAACGTCGCCGATGATTCCGAGTTTATTTATGGTTTTGCAAAGTAGCACTTTCATGCCGATGTCCTTCCTACGATTTCGTTTGTATTTTGTCTGCTCGCGTAGTGGTTTTGGTTTAGCCCACGTATGGCATCAGGCCCATGAACCTCGCCCGCTTGAGAGCCAGGATGCTCGAACGCTGATGTTTGGCGCAATTGCCGCTACGCTTTCGGCTGAAAAGTTTGCCCTGTTGCGTAGTCAGTTTGATCAGGCCTGGGACATCCTTGAAGTCGACCTCGGAAATTTTTTCCCGGCAGAAGCGGCACTTGGCCTGCTCCTGAAAACGGTCTTTCTTCTTCCGCGACTTTGCCTTGCCTTTGCCTTTCATGAATCTAGCCATAGTTTTCTATCCTCTATATATGTTGAAAAGTTTATTGTTACCCGGTGATTTTTGGTTGCGTAATTGTCTGGTTAAAACGGAATATCTTCTCCGCCAGCCTGGTCGTCGTAGCTGCTTGGCGGCGGGGCCTGGGCAGCGGGAGGCTCGGCGGGCGGAGCTTGCTGTTGCGGCGGGGGTGCATAGCCCTGCTGTTGCTGTTGTGGCGGGGCAGCTCCTTGGGGTGCGTTGTAGCCGCCACCCTGTTGGCCTCCACCTACGAAGGTGAACCGGTCGATGTGCACGCGGTGCTTGCTGTGCTTCGAGCCGTCCTGGCCTTCCCAGCGGTCGAGTTGTAGCCTGCCTTCGATCAGTATAGGTTGGCCCTTGCGGAGGTACTGGTTGATGGTCTCAGCCTGCCTGCCAAAGGAATTGCAGTCGATGAAGCAGACATCTTCACGTTGTTGGCCATCCTGAGTTTTCCACTTGTGGTTTATCGCCAGGCTAATCTCGACGACGGGGGTGTTGCTCGGCAGATACGACAGTTTCGGGTCGCGCGTGAGATTGCCCATCAATATAACTTTGTTGTAACTAGCCATGGTTTTGACTCCTTATTCAACAGCGGGTTCTTCGACTGGGGTTTCGTCCGGTGTTTCAGTTGCTTCGCTGACCTCAGCGACGGCCTCGGCCTCGGCGGCCTTGGCTTGGGCTTCAGCTTTGATCGCAGCTTCGCGTTCTTCCCGGGTAGCGGTAGCTATCATAGCGGGCGTGGGGGCGTTTAGCTCTTCGTCCTTGAGGTTGTCCTTGCGGATAATCAGGACGCGGAGGATACCCTCGTTTAGTTGGCAGTCGTGTTCCAGTTCGACGACCTTAGCTGGATCGAGCTTGAAATACGTCAGAACATACATGCCTCGCTTTTGGCCTTTGATTTCGTAAGCCAATCGTCGTTCGTCCCACAGGTTGCTGGATACCAGCTCGCCACCGGAGCGTTTCAGCACAGCTTGGATAGGTTCGCAGGCGGCTTCGAAATCGCTTTGGCCCGCTTCCAGGAGGAACATTGCTTCGTAAGTTTTCATCGTTGTCTCTTCCATAGTCCACTTTCCATTTTCTGCCCGGGCCAGGTTCGTTCGTCCTGGCTTTTAGGCGCGGTTATACCGTTCCATTACCGTTGTTATATCGTCGAAGAGCCAATCTTCGACAGCGTCAGCTGAGCGTTGTATCGCACAGCCTATATCTTCAATTTCATCCTTGCCGAACTTGCCCAGGACATAGTCCTTCGGGTCCATCACGCCCGGAGCCTGGCCAATGCCGATTCGCAATCTGGGCACATCGTCGGTTCCGCAGGCTCGGAGAATATCTTCCAAGCCATTGTGTCCGCCCGCCGAACCGCCAGGCCTGATCCGCAGCCGACCCAATGGCAGGGCTAAATCGTCCAGCACTACCAGCATTTCGCTGGGCGGTGCTTTGTAAAAGTCCAGCAGCTTTCGGGCGCTTCTGCCCGAGCAATTCATATACGTCATCGGAGCCAACAGCACTGCCGACCTGCTCTGGGCCCGGCCTGGCCGATGGTTCCACACCAAACCCTCGAAGCTATCTTTTCCAGCTCCGAGAGCCCAGCGATTCTGCAAAACTTCCAACACCATAAACCCCACATTGTGTCGGGTTTTGGCATATTTTCGACCGGGGTTACCCAAGCCTACGACAAATCTCCTGTCGCTCGTTTCGCTTGTCTGTTCGGTATCCAAATTAGTAGCCATTCACGCCAAAAAGAACCACGAATAGACACTAATGTTGGGTCTATTGCATGTGTTGCGTTTATTCATATTGCCCGACATTTCGGGAAGGCTTACGTTTTTTTGTTTTTTTACAAATAATTCGTGTTTATTTGTGTCCATTCGTGGTTCTAACGCCCTGAATGGTATCCAAATTACTTGGTTTCTTCTTCGTCTTCAGCGGGCTTTTCGCCGATGACTTCAGGCTCAGCTTGCTCTTCGCCCTCGATGGCTTCGGCTTCAACTTCCTCAGCCAGCTCGCTGACATCACAGATCAGGGTTTGCGGGTCGTCCAGCAGCTTTGCACCTTCCGACAGTTCAAGCTCCGCCAGTGTCTTGCGGTCGTCCAGTTGCATCTCGCTGACGATGAGTTTGAAATCTTCGGGCATGTGTCGCACGGATACTTCCAGGTTAACTTCCGCAGTAACCTGCCGCAGCACGCCGCCAGCCTTGGCGCCTTCGGGCGTGCCAACCAGCACGATCGGCACAGTTACTTCCACTCGCTCGTCCAGGTTGACGCGGGTCAGGTCGATATGCAGCACATGGTCGCCGAGGTGGTCGTATTGCACATCTTTGATCATGACGTTCTGCGTGTCCCCATCGATGTCGACTTCGAGAACTCGCTCGCCGTGCTGGAGAGCCAGTTCAATATCGTGTTGTTCGATGGTCAAGGCGATGGCTTCCTTGCCGTGGCCATATAGTACAGCGGGCATCTTACCAGCCTGTCGCAAATGTTTGACCTTTCGCGTGCCCAGTTCCGTTCGCTTGCTTGCTTTTAATTGTGCTGTTGACATTTTTCTTTCTCGATCCCGCCAGCCGCTCTCTCCCGCATCAAGCCCGCAACTTACGGACCAAACCAGGATACCTCGCTGACGCTTAGCCTGATTTTATCTATCATTTAAGAGTCCACAGATTTCACGGATTAAAAGCTGATTTAGTGAACCTTCGGTTTCACAGATTTTTTTGATTAAAAACAAAAAATCGGTGTCATTCGTTTTAATTCGTGTCATTCGTGTTCTGCTGTTTTTACTGATAACTTTTTCTAAAAAAATCCGTGTAATCCGTGGATTGTTTTTTCCTATTGCCTATTCCCTATTTAACAAACAGGCTGCTTACTGATGCGTTGTTGTGGATGCGGTGTATTGCTTCTCCCATCAGAGCTGCGACTGAGAGTATTTTCAGGTTTGGCAGTTTGTCTTGTTTGTTTTGCGATACTGGTATGGTATCGGTAACGACGATTTCGTCTACCGGTGCTTCTGCCAGCCTTTGCAAAGCTGGGCCACACAACACGCCGTGGGTGGCGCTTAGCAGGATATTCCTGGCTCCGTGTTCTTTGCAGAGTTTCGCAGCACTGCAGACGGTCCCAGCTGTGGATATCATATCGTCCACCATCAGCACGGTTTTGTCCGCTACCTCGCCGATGAGATATCCCGTCTCGACATCCTCGCCGCTGACCCGTCTTTTGTCTACGATAGCCAAGTCGCCGCCAAGCCTGCCTGCGTATATTCGGGCGCGTTTTACGTTGCCAACGTCTGGGCTTACCAGGACGAGGTCGTCGATATTTTTCTCCGCGTAGTGTCTTCCCAGCACAGGCTCAGCCTGGAGGTTGTCCACCGGGATATCGAAAAATCCCTGGATTTGGTTAGCGTGGAGGTCCAGCACCAGCACTCGGTCGGCACCAGATGTTGCTATAAGGTTCGCAGCGAGCTTAGCGGTGATGGGGGTTCTGCCCTCGTCTTTGCGGTCTTGCCGGGCATAGCCAAAATACGGCATGACCGCGGTAATCCGCTCGGCAGAGGCCCGGCGGGCACAATCGATAAAAATCAACAGCTCCATCAGGGCTTCGTTTACAGGCTGGCAGGTCGACTGGATGATGAAGACATCGCGACCGCGGATATCCTCCTCCAGCTTGATCATAACCTCGCCGTCAGGGAAGTTGGTGATCCGCGCCTCGCCCAGCGGCACACTGAGATACTCCGCTATACTCTGGGCTAGCGGCAGGTTGCTCCGGCCGGAAAAGAGAATCATATTCTCGCCTCCAAGCAGAAGGCCCCGCTGGGGTTAG
>QNCB01000141.1 GCA_003644335.1 Planctomycetota bacterium
ACAGATAGACACAGATATTTAAAACGGCGAAAAACACGAAAGAAAAAACAAAAAACTTCATGGTAAACTTTGTTTTTTACGATAATTCGTGTTTATTAGTGTTTATTCGTGGTTCTTTTCTGTGAACGGTTACGCAATAGCCGAGGGAGACGCAGATATCCCAGGCCAGCCAAGCTCCCGCCGCGGTGTAATATGGCTACGGCCTGCGATGGCCTTGGCTGCGTCGGTTGTTATCGCGATTGGAATAGGCCTATGGTTTACGGGTCGAAACGCCGCCGGGCTGGAATTGCTGAGCGGCGTTGAAGTTGGCCTGCGCGAGCGGATAGACTCTGGCATGTCGCCCGAGGGCCAGGAGCAATTCGCCACAGGCCAGGTGATAATGTTCCGCGTCGAACTGCGACAGGCCTGCCATGTAATGCTAATCAACCTTGACCCAGCTGGCAAAATAACCGCCTTGCCGCCGAGGCCGTCAGCCTCTGCGAAACTCGCTATCGAAAGAGCCTCCGGCTGTGTCAAGCTCGGGCCTTATCGTTTGGACGACCAAACAGGCCTGGAATTTTTTTTCATCGTCGCGTTCCCCAAAGCGAATAAAAATTTCGACACTCCCGAAAAAATCAGCCACCAGATCCAAAAGCTCCAAGCCAAATACAATAGCACCGGCAATATCAAAGCTGTCGCAAAACTCCTGCAAAGCTGGGACGCAAATGTCGAACTCCTATCCTTCCAGCACACAAAACCAAAGTAGCCCAGCGGGGTGGCTTTCCTCTGCCCCCAGCAATCTCGCGGCGATTCGATAGCCACATCCGTCCCCATCCGCCGGCAAAAATGCCTGGGCTTCGGGCTGTTTGGTATTGTATACTTTGGCCTCGCGGTGTAACGGACTCGTGTGTCGCACTTGGGAGCTGAACCCGCCATAGAAAGTGAGAATAGTTATGAAACGAATACTTGCTTCAATGGCAGGTCTAGTGATTCTATTGGTGATGGTCGGCTGTGACGATGCTGCAATGAGCCTCAACAGGTCAGACACGGTTCCTGCCATGATGGACAGGGGCATAGTTTACATCCTGCCAGGCATTCAGGGTGTCGACTACCACTACAAGAACATCCGCCAGGGACTTCGAGGCTCGGGCATTAAATGTGCCATCAAAATTCATCCCTGGGGATGCCAAATTCCCGGGCTTAATCTACTGGTAAATGAGACGGATGTAGCTGGGGATAGAGGATGGGGTAAAAAGATCGCCCTGGAAATCGTAGAATACCAGAGAAACTTCCCAGGCAGGCCAGTGGGCATTATTGGCCAGAGCGGCGGATGTGGCGTGGCGGTGTTTGCCGCCGAGGCTCTGTCCAGAATTCCTGGGGCACAACCGATAGAAGGCCTGATTCTTCTGGACGCGAGCGTTTCGGCTGACTACAATCTGACTGCGGCTTTGTCCATGTGCAATCGTGGCATCCTTAACTTTTACAATGAGCAAGATGTAGCCCTTCTTGGCGCAGGAACAGAGATGTTCGGAAACATGGACGGCGGCCACGGCGACTCTGCTGGCAGGACAGGATTTGACCGTCGTTTTCCGAGGCTCTATCAGGTCGAGGTAACCAAGGACATGGCTGAGGCCTTTGCAAACCCTCACTTCGCGGACACAAGTTCTGCGTTCGCAAGTCAATTCATTTCACCATGGCTTATCGACAAAACCTGGCCGGCATATGGCTCTGGACATCATGCCAATAAATAAGGCCGTGTGAAAAACTGGAAATATAGCAGGCTGCTACGACCAGGAAAGTAGAATGATCTTAAAAAAGCGCAACCCCCTTCGAGTAACACTTATAACGTCCTTCACCGCTATCTTCACTTCCTTTGTCGTCGCGATAATAGCAGTCAACACATACTCTGGTTATCGTACCTCCATTGAGGTTGCCAACGACCTGTTTGCCATCCAGTCCCAACGCATCATCGAGAAAACTCTTGCCTATCTCGGCAAGGCTGAACACAGCGCGCATATCATGTCGCGCCATGCATCTGCCGGTCTGCTGTCGAATACTGCGCCACATGACACAGCTGTTGATTATGCGGCACAGCTTCTCTGGAGCGAACCGCACTTGTCCGGGATATACTACGGCAATGAATATGGCCTGTGGGGCGCTGCCAGAGAAACAAAGGATCTGGTGAACAAATGTTGGCGGTGGAAAGAGGACCTTGCAGCAGAGGTATCACAAGGGAAATATGTCTATGTTGACAGAAGCGGGAAAGTACACAGTCAGAAGACATTCCAGGATACATGGGACACCCGCCTTCGGCCGTGGTATTCCAACAGCCGGGGTATGCCCAAGCCCTACTGGTCTGACCCGTATGTATTCATGACAGAACATGCCGAGGTAGGCATTTCGGTTGTGCACGATGTACTCGCACCCGATGGGTCTGTTTCAGGCATTACTTCAGCGGATATAACACTGAAGGAACTCAGTAGGTTTTTGAGAACGCATACAGTGGGCAAAGGCGGTGTGGGCCTTATCATGGACACCAATGGGAAGGTCGTATGTACGCCCAATATGGCAGATGCCGTGATCGCGACTGAGGCAAATAAATTACGGTTGCGGAATATATCGGAGCTCCCCGAATATCCATATCTGAGCGAAGTGGTATCACGTCATGCCCACACGGCAGGAGGGGCGATCTCGGTAAGCCAAGGCGGCGTGAAATACCTGGTGAGCATAGCTGACTTCCCGAAATCTTTTGGCCGGCCCTGGAAACTGATTCTGATCGCGCCAAAAGCCGATTTTGTCTCTGCCACAAAACGCAACGCCATGGTGTCGGCTATTATTTCCGCTGTACTGCTGGTTCTTGGCATCCTGCTGATTTTCATGATATCGCGAAGGATTTCACGGCCGCTCGTACGCTTGACGAAAGAGACTGAAAAGATTCATGATCTGGATCTGGATGGGGATGTAGGTATTGTCTCACGGATACTTGAGATTGATATGATTGCATCATCGATCTCGCGTTTGAAAGTGGGGCTGCGGGCCTTTCAGAAGTATGTGCCGAGTGAATTAGTCAAGGAACTGGTGCGAACTGGCGAAGACATACGGCTGGGGGGACGCCAGGAGATACTGACGATCTTCTTCACAGATATTGCCGATTTTGCAACCATATCCGAAGAGCTACCCCCTGAACACCTGAGCCTGCATCTGTCTGACTATTTCAATGAACTCACGAAGATTATTCAGGAGTGTGGCGGGACGGTGGACAAGTATATCGGAGATGCAATCATGGCTTTCTGGGGAGCTCCCGTGCGCAATCCAGAGCAGGAAGTGAACGCATGCAGGGCGGCTGTTCTCTGTCAGCGGCGTCTGGCAGAGCTCAACGCATCCTGGCGAAACCAGGGAAAACCTGCGTTCGTAACGCGAATTGGCATCCATACAGGCCCTACGGTTGTGGGGAATGTTGGAGCTGAGGACAGAATGAACTACACCATACTTGGCGACAGCGTAAATGTAGCCAGTCGTCTTGAGGGAACCAACAAGGTCTTTGGCACTGGGATTATCGTGAGCGAAAGCACCGTCAGCAAGCTCAGCGACAGCTTCATAACCAGGCCGCTGGATTATGTGGTTGTAAAGGGGAGGACCGAAGCTTTGAAGATATTCGAAGTGATGGACCTGAACGATGGAATGGCATCGGAGAAAGATAAGCGTTTCGCAGAAGAGTTTACCGGTGCGTTTGAGCTTTTCAGAGATCGCGATTGGCATAGTGCCCTGGAAAAGGTGGAGAAGATTCTGTCTGAGTATCCTAACGACGTCGCCAGCCTCCGACTGAAGGCTCGCTGTTTAGGGCACGGGTAGGGCACGGGGATGCTCGGTGTAATATATGATGTCGAAAAACATCAAAAGTTAGACATCCAACGGCAGACGCTGACGATTGCCAAGCTGCGGCGTTGCGTATAAAGGCCAGAAGATTAGCTTCTGCTCTGGCAATTCCTCATACTGCCCATCCCGCACAACCCATCCCTGCTGGCAATTGGGGTATCCCTCAAGACACAGATGCAGGCTCTTAAGTCGTCCGGCAGGGCCTGATTTGACTTCGACGGGGTAGATTTTACCATCACGCACCGCCAGATAATCCACCTCGGCACTGGCACTTCGGGCTGTGCGCGACCAGTAGTGCAGCTTCTCGCTATGCCAGGCCAAAAACTCCTGTGCGACAAATTGCTCGGCAAGCCGGCCATTATAGATAGAAAGAAGATTCTCTTTACCGACCGCCATAGACGGATCGATGCCGCAGATGTGCTGCATCAGACCAATATCCACGACCGATGCCTTGAATCGCCTGCCACCGCCAGCACCAAGTGGTAATCCTGACGGGTTGGCTGAATCAATTCGGTTTACTAATTTTGCCTTGCAGAGCAAATCAAACGCTTTGTGATTGGTCTTGCCTGTGGCGTGTTCATAAAGTCGGGCATAAACAATCCGCTGTCCGACCGTTTGGGCAACGGTCTGAAAGATAGTATCCAGACATGTGTAATCAACCGCTGGACGATATTTGGCAAAATCTTCACGATACGACGCGACAATTTCAGAATGCACCTCGTATGCTTCGAGCATGGCGTGTGTATCGCGATACGCCGCGACAGCTTCGGGCATTCCGCCAACGAAGAAATAATTTTTGAGCTGTTCGTGGATTGCGGTAACAACCGCTTCGCTCTGATTGCGTGGATGGGTCAGCACCATTTCAGCCATAACATCCTTGCCGAGGGCCAACAGATGTTCGTAGAAGGTCATTGGCTGGAGATGCAGATACTGAACCCGCCCGACAGGGACAGATAT
>QNCB01000142.1 GCA_003644335.1 Planctomycetota bacterium
CCGGTCGACCCGGAAACATCTCAGCCCACCAGGGTTGGGTTCCGCATCGGTGAAGATGGCGGCAAGGAACGATTCGCCCGCAAGAGCGGCAAGTCGTTGGGCATGGTAACCAAGGCAAAAAAGTAGGACAAGCCAATGGCGAGATTGCACGAAGAATATAAAACGACTATAAGCCCGGCTCTGAAAGAGCGACTGGGCTGTGGGGCGATGGCGATACCGAAACTTAAAAAAATCGTTATCTCCATGGGCATGGGCGATGCTAATCAGGAAAAGGCCAAGTTCGAGACGGCCAGCAAACAGCTGGCGCTTATCGCGGGCCAAAGGCCTATCATCATGCGAGCCAAGAAGTCGGTCAGTAACTTCAAGCTCCGCGAAGGTATGAACGTGGGCTTGAAGGTTACTCTCCACGGCCCGCGGATGTTCGAGTTTCTCGACCGCCTGGTTTCCATCGCGATACCGCGAGTGAAGGACTTCCGAGGTCTGAACCCTTCTGGGTTTGACGGCAGAGGAAATTACAATATGGGCCTGGTCGAGCAGTCGGTATTCCCGGAAATCGACCCGGCGACGATAACATTTACACAAGGCATGAACCTGGCTTTCGAGACGTCTTCCGCGACGGACGAAGGGGCCAAGGAATTACTGACCATGTTGGGCATGCCCTTCAGGGAAAGCTAACAGAAGGATATTTGACTCCATGGCTACTAAAGCACATTTGGCGCGAGCCCAAAGAAAACCAAAGTTCCCGACCCGACAGATCAGGCGTTGCCAGCTCTGTGGGCGAGGCAGAAGCGTATACCGCAAGTTCAAGATTTGTCGTATCTGTCTGCGGAAGATGGCCAACGATGGCCTTATCCCGGGCATGAAGAAAGCTAGTTGGTAGGCCCGCTACTTGCAAAAAAGTGCAGGAAATAACAGTGAAGGTTTTGTGCGTCGAATACGCACGACAGAAAATCGCCCATAACTTTTTGGGTTCCGGCCCGAACGGGCTGGGAAGGAAGCAACAAATATGAGTATGTCCGATCCTATTGCCGATATGCTGACACGCATCCGCAACGCACTGCGTTCGCGACACAAAGTTGTGAACGTCCGTGCGTCGAAAATTTGTCAAGGCCTGTGTCGCGTGCTGAAATCCGAAGGCTACATCGACGACTTTCAGCGGATTGAAGACCAGAAGCAGGGAATGCTGCGGATCTATCTAAAGTATGGCCCGATGGGCGAAGACGTGGTAACGCAGGTTGACCGCGTAAGCAAGCCGGGATGTCGGGTCTACAAAAGCGTGGGCGATTTGCCCAGGCCTCTCAATGGGCTGGGCGTGTCGATCGTATCGACTAGCCATGGCGTGCTTTCGGACCGGGAATGCCGCGAGAAAAACGTCGGCGGCGAAGTACTCGCGGTGGTCAGCTAGGCTACGGGAAGGTACACGATTTAAGGTATAATTATGTCGAGAATTGGAAAAAAACCGATAGATATCCCCGCAGGCGTCAAGGTAGACGTAGCTGGCAAGACGGTGAACGTCGAGGGCAAGTTGGGTAAGTTGAACTTTACCTTCCGCCCCGAGATGGACGTCAAGGTGCAGGATGGCCTGGTCGTCGTCGAGAGGCAGGACGAGGAGAGATTCTCCAAGGCTATCCATGGTCTGACCCGCAGCTTGATTGCCAATATGGTCATCGGCGTTAGCGAGGGATACGAGAAAAAAATCGAGGTCTACGGCGTTGGCTATGGCGCGGTTGTCCAGGGCCAAACGCTGACGATAACCTGCGGCAAAAGTCACCCCGAGATTTTGGATATCCCAGTTGGGGTAACTATAGACATTCAAACCCCTCAGGCCCGTGGCGACACGGACCCGGCCAAGTTTACCGTCAAGGGTATCGACAAGCAGGCGGTCGGCGAGTTTGCCGCCAAGTGCCGCCGAACCAGGCCGCCGGAACCTTATAAAGGCAAGGGCGTTCGATACGCCGACGAATATGTCCGCAGGAAGGTCGGCAAGGCCTTCGCAGGTGGCGGGGCCTAATTGGGCCTGTCAGTGTCAGAACAACCAGAAAACAAAACGGATAAAAGCAGAGCAAAACGATGAAGCCGATTACGAAAAGAATTAACAGACGCCTCCGCCGCAAGAAGCATGTGCGGAAACGAGTTATAGGTACGCCCGAAAGGCCCAGGCTGACGGTGTTCCGCAGCAACAAGAATATCTACGCCCAGATTATCGATGACCAAGCGGGCAAGACCCTGGTGGACTCATCGACGGTTCGCAAGGACGTAGCCCCCGATTTGGGTGCTTCGCCCGGCGGCAGGGCTGCTGCGAAAGTCGTAGGTCAGACCATTGCGTCCCGGGCTGTCGAGCAGGGTATAAAGAAGGTTGTATTCGACCGCAACGGCTATCCGTTCCACGGTCGGGTGCAGGAGTTGGCAGATGCTGCCCGCGAGGGTGGCTTGGAATTCTAGATTTTTTTTGTTGAAACATCTGCAGCGGGCCTGGTGTCCGTGATATGTTGAAGAAAGAAGGAGCAGCCTGTGGCGTTCCAGCGGAAAGACAGAAAAAAAGGCGACGATTACGAGAATGAAGGCGGTCTGGAAGACAGCGTCATTCAAATTTATCGTTGTTCGAAGGTAGTCAAAGGTGGCAGGCGTTTTAGCTTCGCAGCCTTGGTGGTTGTGGGCGACCGCAACGGCAAGGTCGGTGTGGGCTATGGCAAGGCCAACGAAGTGCCCAACGCGGTAGAGAAGGGCAAGTCCGACGCGATCAAAAACATGATCGAAGTGCCTCTCCGCGGCAGCACGATACCGCACCTGGTGCTGGGTCGTTCTGGCGCGTCGAGCGTCAGGCTTGTGCCGGCTTCGGACGGTACGGGCGTTATCGCGGGCAAGAAAATCCGCCCGCTGTTTGAGTTGGCTGGGGTGCATAACCTCCTGAGCAAAGCCTACGGTTCGACCAGTCCGAAGAACCTGCTGAAGGCGGGCATGGACGCATTGAAACAGCTTCGCTCGGCCAAGACCATCAGCGAGCTGCGAGGAGTCGAAGTATAATGAAGTTGGACGAAATACTTTCAGCTGCGGGTAAGCACAAGCGACGCAAGCGTATCGGTCGCGGGATAGGCTCGGGCAATGGCAAGACCGCAGGGCGTGGTCATAAGGGTTATGGCTCGCGGGCCGGTGCCAAGCGACGCCTGGGCTACGAAGGTGGCCAAACCCCGATGATCTCGCGGATTCCAAAGCGTGGGTTCAACAATGTGAACTTCCGCAAGGAGTTTCAGATCGTCAACCTGGCGGCCTTGCAGGACAAGTTTGAAGAGGGTGCTCGTGTCGATGGCGAGTCGCTCAAGGCGTTCAAGTTGGTGGACGACCCGGCTGGGCCGATAAAAATCCTCGGCAATGGGGATTTGAGCAAGAAGCTCACGGTAGTGGCATCGAAATTTTCCGCCAGTGCTCGGGAGAAGATAGCCCAGGCTGGCGGCAGTGTGGAAGAAGCATAGGCTGGTAGGCTGGTTAACTGGTTGACTGGTTAACTGGTAAGGTCAGCGGGACATTGTATGGATGTTAGTTTGTGATTTTTTACCAGTCAACTAATCAACCAGTCAACTGATCAACTAATCAAAAGGAATTTTATTCGTGGGATTGCGAATAACAAAATTTTTGGCAGGCGTGTTGTTTATTCTTGTCGGGCTTTGGATGAGTGCGGGACACTTCCTGTCCGCCGAGGCCAGGGAACCTGTGCAGGTAGCAGCTGGGCTGTTGGTCCTGTTGACGGGGATTTATTTCCTGCTGCGTAAGGTCGAGGCTTTCGACTTGTTCCGCATAGGAGTCGGTGCTGTGCTGGGCAGCGTCGCGGTGCACCTGGCTGGGGGCGGGGTTTTGGGTATTTTAGCCCTCAAAGCAGGGGCAGGGGCGGTTGTTGACGCAGAGTCCGGCGGAGCTGTTGGCTCGGTTATTATGATAGCTTCTGCTCTGCTCGTGCTGGGCATCTACTACTACGCACTCTGGGCAGACTCGAATGTTAAACGTATTTTGGGCAATATCTTCGCTGTGCCGGAACTGCTGGGCAAGATAGTCTTCACGCTGACGCTGCTGGCGATTTATCGTATCGGATTCCACGTGCCGCTTTTGGCGGTCAACCAGGACGCATTGCGGCAGTTGGCGGAGAACCAGCAAAAGGGTGGTATTTTTGGCCAGGCTATGGAATACTTCAGCATGTTCACTGGCGGCAGCCTGCGGCAGAGTACGCTGTTTGGCCTGGGTATCATGCCGTACATTTCCGCTTCGATTATCTTCACGCTGCTGGGCAATGTTGTCCCAGCCCTGGAGAAATTGCAGAAGGAAGGCCCGGCAGGTCGCAAGAAAATCCAGGAATATACCCGCTATGCAACCGTCGCCCTGTGCCTCGTCCAGGCTGTTTTCTGGATGCGATACATGATGACCGCCAGCCTGCCCGGTGGCGAGGGACTTATCTATCCCGAGTACGCAGGCTCGTATCTGGTGTTCGTCGCAGGCGTGGTAGGCCTGACCGCTGGGACGCTGTTCCTGATGTGGCTTGGCGAGCAAATTGACGAATATGGCATTGGCAACGGCATTAGCTTGCTGATTATGGCTGGCATTGTCGTGCGTTTGCCTGGCGCGATACAAGAGCTGGTGATGCGGGCCAATCCGTCGCTGACCAGCACGGGTAGCGGCATTGGCTTGGAGAAAATAGTATTCCTCGCCTTCTCGTTCGTGTTCGTCATAGCTGGGGCTATCCTTATAACACAGGGCCAACGGCGAATCCCCATTCAGCAGGCCAAGCAAACCCGAGGCCGACGGACTTATGGCGGGCAACGAC
>QNCB01000143.1 GCA_003644335.1 Planctomycetota bacterium
AGTTTCGTGTCGCTCTCCCGCAAATGGTTCGAGAGCGACTCGAGGGATATCTGCGAGCTGGACATTTTGGAAGACTGCAGCAGCGAGGACCCGATACTCTGTGCCCAGCAGAAAGACCTCAAAGAGCTGCTGACCCGTGGCCTGAGCCGAGCGGAGAGGCTTATCGTCATTCTCTACTACTTCGAGGAAATGACGATGAAAGAAATAGGCCTGACGCTCGACCTCTCCGAAAGCAGAGTCAGCCAGATGCACTCCGCTATAATAGGCAGGCTAAGACTGCAAATGGAAGAAAAACAAAAAGAACTCCAACCAACTTGATTCCAGGAGTCAGAATTCAGAATATCCTGGGTGGCATGGTGGCAATCCATACAAATGTATTGCTGGGACTTGGCTGATCGTGTAGTCTATATAGCGGGTGGTATGTCTAGGCTGCGGGTTTGCGGGGTAGCTATAGGGACAGCGATTCGTCAACTACGGCACCCGGCTACCATGACACTTGGATACCCGCAGGGATACCTCAGAGGCTATTTCGAAAAAGGCAAGTCATGGGCCAGCAACACAAACGACATTACAAGGGGTTCTTCCAAGCCCTCGGGCCTGGGATACTTTTTGCCGGTGCCGCTATCGGAGGCTCGCACATCGTCCAGTCCACCAAGGCCGGTGCCATATATGGCTTTGCCCTACTCTGGGTTGTCATCCTGGCGAATCTGATGAAGTACCCTTTCTTCCGCTTTATGAGGCAGTACACTGCCTCGACCGGCGAGACGATTATCCAGGGTTACCATCGCCAGGGCCGATGGGCACTTTGGCTGTTCCTGATAATCTCGACCATATCAGCTGTGCTCAACATCGCAGCCGTTACGGTGGTTACGGGTTTCCTTGCCTCGAACCTCCTGCCCTGCGGTCTTAGCCTGCTGTGGTGGTGTGTGATAATCGGCGGCGTCTGCGTTGTCTTACTTGCCGTGGGACACTACCCCGCACTGGACTTGGCTGTGAAAGTCATCGTAACCATTCTCGCGGTATCGACCATCATAGCTTTCCTGGCCGCGGTCTGTCACAGCCCCGCCTTGACCACCAGCCGACCGTGCCCGCCTATATGGAACGCCGGGGGTATCGTGTTCCTGCTGGCACTGATGGGCTGGATGCCCGCACCGATAGATGTCGGCGCCTGGCCTACGCTGTGGGCACTGGAGCGAAAACGCCAAACGGGACACCTGGCGACAATGCGGGAAACGATGGTCGACTTCCACACGGGTTACATCGGAGCAGCCGTGCTGGCGGTGGCGTTCCTGGGCCTCGGCGCGATTGTAATGTTCGACTCGGGCCAAACGCCCGCAGCCTCGGGAGCAAAGTTCATCACACAGTTCATCAACCTCTACACCGACACCCTGGGCCAATGGTCGCGATACTTTATCGCAGCCGCTGCCTTTACCTGCATGTTCAGCACGACCCTGACCTGCTTCGACGGCTATACTCGAACAGTCCACGATGCCTTCTGCCTGGCCGTGGGCAGAAAAAACGCCATCCGCGAGGATGTACTGTACTGGGTCGTCATGGGTGTGTTTTTCGCCTCAGCCATCGCGATAATCCTGGGCATTATCCTGCTGGAAGCCCTCGTGCTTGTGCCGCTGATAACCACCGCGATGCTGACGGCGTTTCTCACCGCGCCGATAGTAGCATGGTTGACCTGGCGAGTGATCCGAGGCCGGAATGTCCCCTCAAAAGACAAACCCAGACGGGCCATGCGACTACTGGCCCGAGCGGGGATAATTTTTCTGACAGGCTTTGCGATACTGTTCATCTACAGCCAACTGGCAGAGAAACTAGGTTGGCCGATGGGAAAAATAGGGTAACGATTATGATAGATATTTTCGTGAAGACATATTTCAAGTTGTTTTTCCTGCTGACACCGTTTGCGGCGACATCGATTTTTTTGTCGATGACCAAGGGCATGCCAAGCCGAGCCAAGCGGGGCATTGCGATACGCAGCACCGCGGGCGTGTTGGTTATCACGTTGGTGATATTCTTCTTTGGCCGATATATTTTCGAAGTGTTCGGCATTACGCTCGACGCGTTTCGCATCGGGGCTGGGACGCTGCTGATGCTCTCTGCCATCGCCCTGGTACGCGAGACCGAATTTTACCAGGCTGGTCTCGACGGCGGGGATATCGCTGTCGTGCCACTTGCAATCCCGATAATCGTCGGGCCTGGCACGACGGGGGCACTGTTTCTGATAGGGGCAGAGGTCGACAGCACCAGCGACAGAGTCGTCTCGTCCCTGGCCCTGCTACTTGCCGTTGCCAGCGTGGGAGCGATACTGTACGCCGCAGCCATGATGGACCGATTCCTCAAACCCAGGATAATGTCTCTGCTAACGAAAGTTACAGGACTCGTCCTGGCAAGCCTGGCTGCCCAGCTGATATTCACCGGCATCAAAAACTTCCTGACCTGACGTCAGACGTCGAATTCGTCGCCTCGGAAGGTTTGGCCCAGGTATGTTTTGCGGACGAGTTCGTCGTTGATGAGGTCTCGCGGGCTGCCTTCTCTTAGCACGTGGCCGCTGTCGATGATATACGACCGGTCGGTTACCGTGAGGGTTTCCCGCACATTGTGGTCGGTCAGCAGGATGCTTATGCCCCGTTCTCTCAGGCCTCGGATTTCGCGTTGGAGGTCTTCCACCGCTATGGGGTCTACGCCGGAGAAAGGCTCATCCAGCAGAACGAGGGTGGGATTTGTTATCAGAGCCCGCGCGATTTCCAGCTTGCGACGTTCGCCGCCGGAGAGGGTGCGGGCCTGTTGGTGCTGCTGGACGGTCAGGCCGAACTGGTCCAGCAGATGGTCGCATTCGTGGTTTCGGCCTCGGCGGTCCATGCTCATGGTTTCGAGTATGGCCAGGAGATTCTGCCGGACGGTCAGGCGCTGGAAAATGCTAGGCTCTTGCGAGAGATATCCAATCCCCCGCCTGGCGCGTTTGTACATTGGCATGTTCGTAACGTCCACGCCGTCGAAGAACACCTCGCCGCCATCGGGATTTATCATGCCGATAGTCATGCGGAAGCTGGTGGTCTTGCCAGCTCCGTTTCGCCCGAGCAGCCCGACGATTTCGCCCTGGCGTACCGTAATGGAGATGCGGTCCACCACTGTCCGCCCGCTATATCGTTTGATAAGATTTTTCGTCTCAAGAAGAATCATATTTTCTCGCCGTTTCTGAATCCTGACTTCTGACTTCTATTTTATCAGCCTCATCCTGCCGGCGTTTGGTACGATGGGCCAGTTCAGTATCGGCAGGCGGAACCCGGCGGGCCAATATACGAACATAGCCCGACCCAGGATATTGTAACGCGGAACGGTGCCCAATTGATACTGGAAGTTCCCGTTTTTGTCGTACAATCTCAATGACGGTGCCGCAGCGGTCCAGCCTCGCCCGTCGAAACTCTGCGGGCTGTTGTCGCCCAGGCAGAAATATTCGTCGAGGTCGTGGTTCCCAGGCCATTCTCGCAAATGAATGGGGTTGCCCGTCGTCCCCCAGCCCAGGTAGTCGCCATATGCGTTTTTCTTCCACGAGTTAGGCCCCGCTGAGTTGGCAGGGGCGTTTAGAAGTTTTCGGATATAGTCATACTGCCTGCCCAGCCCGCCGCCGCTGCGCAAGCCTTCTATGTCCCGCAGTATCGGCGATGTATAGTAGACGTCGCGTTGGAGCCTGACGTGCCACAATTCCATAGGCCCGCCGACAGCGGATATTTTCACACCCGGGGTCTGATACCACCGCCATTGCTTGCGAAGCTTCGCCCGGTTCGCCCTGGCCTGGGCCAATCGCGATTTTGTCTCGGCGTTTCCAGGCTTGGCCAGGAGTTGCTCGATATCGGTCTCGAGAGCATCGAGCCTGTCTTTAAGCGTCGCCCGGGCGATGGCCTTGGCATAGCCGTGGTTGTATTGTTCGTCGGTGCTGTGCAGCACAGCCTGGCCATCGACCCACAACGAAGCTCGGAAATCCACCACGCTAAAGGCAATCTCCCGCCCCTGGCCTGGCTTGAATGGCGCGACCTTGGCCCGGCTCCACAGCGTCCAGGCCTTGGCGTCTGCGGGGTTGGCCCCGCGAGGCTGATACATCAGCGACACCTCGCCCGAGCTGCGGAACTCCGCGCGGAACCTCTCGTCGAAACTCGTGAAGGTCATATCGAATTGAAACTCGCCCGTCTTGCCCGGCATGAGAACGGTCGAGAGTTTCCAGTCGGTGCAGATATCTTTTTGCATGTCCATATTGCCCCCATGCTGTTCGTCCTCGGGGGCGTTGTAGCCATTGGTCGGGCGAAACGCTGTCGGCCCGGGGTTGAACACAAGCTCGCCCCGGCCTGGCCCAGCAAAGGCGAAAACCCGTTTGCCGAATTTGTCCGTGTCCCACACATCCCCGCTGCCGACTCGCTGCCAACCAGGCCCGACGACGCCCTGGACATCGAGCATCGCACGGTCGGGTTGATTGTCGTTGGTGAAGACGTTTTGCCACATCGTCTCTTGCGCAGCTTGTGGCTTTCGTCGCACCCGCCAGTCTTTCTGTCCCTTGCTCCGGTAAAAAATATCGCCGCGGACTATCTGGATAGTCTCGCCGGGCAGGCCTATGAGCCTCTTTATGTAGTTCTCGCGATTGTTCTGCGGATTTTTGAACACGATCACATCCCAAGGCTTGGGCGGAGCGAAGTCGTAAATATATTTCAGCACGAGCACGCGGTCGCCCCCGCTGGAGAACACGGGCCTGGGTGGCTCGCCGTCGCGATAGGCAAAGCTGCAATTCGGACACCGGGCTCGGCTTGG
>QNCB01000144.1 GCA_003644335.1 Planctomycetota bacterium
ATATATCCAATCCAAAAAATCGTTCTCTTTCATAATCCCTGTTCCGGAATTATCCCAGTTTTCGTTTCCAGTATCGTAGTTGTTGGTCGAGCTGTTTCGCTCCGCCTGCGCCCTCGGGGACGTAGCGTTTTACGACATTGGCTGGGCCCAGGTGCTGTTTGACGTCGGGGGTGATTTTCGGGCAGGCTTTTTGGAGAGTTTGCATCGGCAGCTCCAGAAGGGTGAGGTTCTGAGCTTCTGCCTGGGCGACGAGCCTGCCAACCAGGCCATGGGCCTTGCGGAATGGCACACCCTTGTTGACCAGATACTCCGCCAGGGCAGTGGCGTCGAGGAAGCCCGCGTCGATATCCGCCGCGATTTTTTCCTCGCCCAGCGACGCCGAAGCCACGATTCCCGGCGCGACCGCCAAGACCGATTGCATGTCTTTGACCGCCTGGAACGCGAACCGTTTGTCGTCCTGCATATCGCGGTCATAGGCCAGGGGCAGGCCCTTCATCAGCGTGAGCATACCCACCAGCTGGGCAATGCCGCTGGCACTCTTGCCACGGATAAGCTCCAGCGTGTCGGCGTTTTTTTTCTGCGGCATCATCGAGCTGCTGGTGCAATAAGCGTCGTGCAACTCGACCAGGCCAAACTCGGTCGAGCTGTAAATTATCCAGTCCTCAGCCCAGCGCGACAGGTGCACGCCCAGCATGGCACAGCAGAAACAAAGCTCAGCCAGGAAGTCCCGGTCGCTCGTGGCGTCGATGCTGTTGCGCGTAAACTTCGGGAACCCCAACAGCTCAGCTGTGCGCGCCCGGTCCAACGGCAAGGATGTCCCCGCCACCGCACCGCTGCCCAGCGGACAAACGTTTATCCGCACCGCAGCGTCAGCAAGCCGATCCGCGTCGCGTTGGAGCATCTCCACGTAGGCCAACATCGCGTGACCAGCCACGATAGGCTGAGCGCGTTGCAGGTGGGTGTAAGCTGGCATGACGACCTTGCCCTGCCTGCGGGCCAGGCCTACAAAGGCCTGCTGGAGCTCAGCGATACCCTCGACAAGCCCAGCCGTCGCGTCGCGCGCCCAAAGTCGCAAGTCCAGCGCGACCTGGTCGTTGCGACTTCTGCCGGTATGCAGCTTGCCGCCCGCTGGGCCGATGCGCTTTATCAGAGCCGACTCGATGACCATGTGAATATCTTCCAGCTCGATGGGCATGTCGACCCGCCCAGCCTCTATCGCCCGGGCCACGCCCAGCAGGCCTGCCTTTATCTTGGCATACTCCGCTGCGCTCAGCACCTCGATCTCGCGCAGCATTTTCGCATGGGCCAAGGAGCCTGCGATGTCGTACTTCCACAGAGCGTGGTCCACATCCAGACTCGCCAACAGCCTAGCCGTAGCTGTGTCTGCCTCAGCGGTTAGCCTGCCATGCCACGACTTGCCCGTCTTGCTCTTTGCGGTTTTCCTGGCTGTCTTTTTCGCTGCCATCGTATCTCTCCCATTGCTCGTCTCGACGATAGTAGACCCCCCCCGCCGACATGTCAACGACCTGGCTGCAGCCAAGGCTACCGAACAAAACGAGAATCCCAGTTAAATCCGACCGGTTGGCCTATTTTGAGCTTGCGATAATCAGAATGTTTCGGGTTGATCAGAAAATTACTTTCCCGCGGAATGATGACACTTGGCACCTGAAGCAAAGCCGACGCCGCCGTCTCGAACCACTCGTTACCGATGGCTTGAACTTCGTTGGAATAAGGATAGGTGTTCCACTCAGAAGGCAAGTCGTCCTCGGGAATCGTCAGACACAGCTTCGCGTCGAACTCTATAGGGTATGCGATATATTGGTTTTGCAGGTCGCTTTCAGTCTCGGCGTGCACCAACATCTCAAGTGCCGCAAGCGACAATGCCTCAGCTGCACAAACAACCCACTTGCCCGGGCTGTACCACCGCCCGCCATATTTCCTGGCTCCCTCGCCGTCGAAGGCGTGCTGCCGATACGCTGATTTGCAAATTCGCCAACAGGTATGCGTCATATAATTACCCCGTAGGTCAATCGACCAAGCAAAGCTTCGACCTCTCTAGTGCCCAAGTCTGTTTTAATGAGCGAAAATGGAGTTCTGTTTCCAAGAGCCCGTTTAGGCCCAGAAAGCCAGGCCATGGTTTCCTCTTTGTTCCCTTCAAAAAAATCGAGCGCCTGGTCATAGATTCGGCAAAGTCGAGAAAGACGGTCCGATTCTGCGGGCGAGAGCTTGCCCTCTTTTTTCCGCCGGCTAAAAGTTCGCAACGGCATACGGAGAACCTCTGCTGCCTCGTGCGAGGACATCCCGGTTGCATCAAGAAAAGACTGCACCAGTTCATACGGAACCCCCTGCTCAATATCATCTATCGCCTTGACACCAGCGACAAGAGCGCCTGCCCTGACGGTCTCCAGTTGCCGCCTCGTAATAGTGCGAGGAAACGAACGGAATTTACGCCGCTTTGCAACACTCTCTCCTCCAGACCATTTCACTTTCGATTTCGCTTTTGTTTTTGTCGGCATACAGTGATCCTTTCGCACAGGCCATTTGTCCTTATTATACGCGCCATTTGGCAGAAAGGCAAGAGAGGTATTGGTATTTTTCCGCGATGCTGGTATAAGATGGTTATGTGCGACCACGAGACATCCAGCCGGGGCGTTTTTTCTGCGACCCTTCTAGCCAACACGCAGCTGTGCGACGAGCATTTTCTGATTCGCCTGCGCGTTGCTCCCTCTGCCAATGGCGGACGGGCTTTTCCGCCGAGCCGGGCGGGGCAGTTTGTGCAGGTTCAGTGCAGCGACGCCCAAGCCCAGCCAGGCCAGGCCAAGGTGGTGGAGTTTGCCGCTGACGGGCCTGGCGAGTTTACCCAACAAGAAATTCTGGACAGCCGAGCTTTGTTGCGCAGGCCTCTTAGCCTGGCTGGTCGGGTCGAGGCTGACGAGGGGGCGGAGCTGGAAATTATCTATCGCACGGTGGGCATCGGCACGGGCTACCTGGCCAGGCTGACTGCGGGCGATGCCATCAGCGTAATCGGGCCACTCGGCCAGGCCCTGCCTATTATCCCAGCCAAATCCTGCGCCGTTCTGGTAGGCGGCGGGGTTGGCATTCCGCCGATGCTCTACGCCTCAGCCGAGCTTGGGCGAGCGGGCAAAGAGACGCTAGCCTTTTGCGGGTCGCGCTCAGCTGGGCTGCTGCCGTTGACTATTTTGCCCAGCTTCGACGAACCGATGCGCGCGGGGGTGCCCAGCCTGTGTTGCAGCCAATTTGCCCAGCGAGGCACGCCAGCGGTTATCGCCAGCGACGACGGCAGCGTGGGATACCCAGGCTTGGTAACCGAGCCGCTAGAGGCCTGGTTGGATTCAGGCCTGGTGCCGCCGGACGAAATCGTGGCTTACAGTTGCGGGCCCGAGCCTATGATGCGGGCGGTGGGCGAGCTGTGCATGAGCAGAGGCATCGAATGCTATCTCTCGCTCGAGCGACACATGGCTTGCGGGATGGGCACGTGCCAATCGTGCATCGTGAAAATCCGCGACGACTCCAAGCAAGGCTGGAGCTACAAACTCTGCTGCACGCATGGCCCAGTTTTCCGAGCGGAAGATATTGTGTGGCAATAGCGGAGAAAACAGCGAACCACGGATGCACACAGATAAACACTGATAAATACAAAAAGAACACGACGCAGGTTTTGTTTTTTTACATAATTTCGCGTTCTTTCGCGTTTTTCGTAGTTAAAACATCTGTGTACATCTGTGTCTATCCGTGGTTCTTTTTTTTGCGTGAACGGTTATTATGAGCGAGACGCTACAGGTCAACGAGATATTCAAAAGCATCCAGGGCGAGTCGAGCTTCGCGGGCCTGCCCTGCGTGATGGTTCGGCTGGCTGGGTGCAACCTGGATTGCACGTGGTGCGACACGCGATACGCCCGGGCGGAGCCTGGCCTGGCGATGACGGTCAGCGAGGTACTCCAGGCTGTGGCGAAACTCGATTGCACGCGGGTGGAAGTAACCGGCGGCGAGCCTATGCTGCAACAGGCAACCAAGACGCTGCTGGAAAAACTCCGCCTCGCGGGATACGAAGTTCTGCTGGAGACCAATGGCTCGGTGGACATCTCCAGCATCGACCGGCGCGTTCGGCGGATAATCGACGTCAAGTGTCCAGCCAGTGGCCAGGCAGAGAGGAATCTCTGGAGCAACCTCGATGAACTCACAGACCAGGATGAAGTAAAGTTCGTCATCGCCGAGCGGGGGGACTACGACTTCGCCCGGAAAATCATCGACACCCACAGCCTGGCCGAGCGATGCGGGGTAATACTCTCGCCAGTTCAACCCAGCCTGAACCCCGCAGAGTTGGCACGGTGGATACTGGCAGACAATTTGGACGTGCGACTAGGCTTGCAACTACATAAGATAATATTCCCCGACACGCAACGCGGGGTTTGAATGGACAAATAGGCAAGTAGGCAAATAGGCAATAGAACAACAGTCCACGGATTACACGGATTTTTTAGAAGAAGATTACACCGATTCTTTTTTAATCAAAAAAGAAAATCCGTGTGAGCTATTTTTAACCGGTGTAATCCGTGGACTCTTGATGGCACAGGCAAAACTCCTAAACAAAGGATTCGCTATGGAAGTTGAATTGATCAAGACATTTCGGTTCTCCGCAGCTCACAGTCTTTCGCAGTTGCCCGCGGAGCACAAATGCAGCGGCATGCATGGCCACAGTTATCGCGTGGATATTCACGTCGCTGGACCGCTGCCGGAGGGTTCGGGTTGGCTGATGGACTTCGCCGACCTCAAAGCTATC
>QNCB01000145.1 GCA_003644335.1 Planctomycetota bacterium
AAATACTCATCGAGATTATCCGCAACGACCCGACGCAAATTGAAGCGCCGCTGATATTGGCCTGGATGACCCCGCAGGAGCCTCGCGAGGAGCTGCTTCGGCTGGACATGCGAACCGCTACGCACAAATCGCGAAACCTGCCGTTGTTGAAAATCCGCTCAGCGGCCGAGGCTTCGAAAAAAACCCTCCCCAAGCTGCTCTACGACAAACTTCTCGCCGTGGCGGACTACTCGCTCGGCGTTGGCAGAGAGGCTATCAAGAGCGAGTTCGATTTTTACAAAACGCTGCTGGACAGCCAGGCTACGATCAACCTGCGCGACGCCGCGGGGGGTAGCTATCTGCTGCGTAACGGGATGCTGTGGCAGAAAACTTCCCCCAAGCAGGGGGGGTGGCGTTGGCTTAGGCCTCGGGCTGATGGGAAATGGCAGCCTTATCGTTTGCGACTGGTTCGCTATACTGCCGGTACGGGCAAGTCAACCCGCAAACGCGGCCGAAGGCGCGGGGCTGAGCAAGTGGGCGACCTGGGGGACAAGTTGAAAAAACTCAGGCCCGTAGTGTCGCTTTCAGCTGAGGATGGCAGGAGGCTTGGAGTTTTTGCTTCCGGGTCGCTCGGACTGGGAGACATCGCGGAGGCCAAGCTACCGTTGTACATTATGACTGCTGATCGACTAAGGCGAGCTTGGCAGAGGCCTGGCGACGCGAAGTACCTGCTGAGCCCAGCGGAGGTTCGCCCCGGCAGAGATTCTCGCCGTAGACGGGACAACCGGAAAATCTCGGGTAACTTCGCCAAGCCTGGCAGAGACCTTGTCTTCACCGCGGAGGAAATCAAAAAAATCCGTTGGCTGGGGGGCGGGGAACCCATGACGATGAGCTTCGGCGCAACCGTCGCCCCAGCCCAGGCCAGCCAAGACCAGCCCGCCGAGACTGGGCGTCGCTCCCGGGCGAGAGAGCTGACGCACCTGGGGGCTGCACGCAAGCGATGGGCAGCCAAGGCCCGGGCCAAGCGTCAGGCCAAGGCCGCCCAGGCCCCCGCGCCAAAGCAGGTGGATTTCGTAGCCTGTTCGCTTGCAGGACAAAGTTTTATCGGTATCCTCGAGCCGCTCGGGCCTGTGGAAATTCCGCTGCTGGCGGGGAAGTCTTTCGCGATAAATTGGCCCAGTTCCGCCGAGGCAAGCCAGGGCTGGCCCAGCTTGGCGTCGTTGCAGCCTGGACGCCTGTTGCAGGTCGCTACGCCCGGCGGCGGTCGAATTCTGCTGCCGTTGCTCGGGAGCGACTACGCTTCGCCCCCAGCTATCCGCGATGCAGCAGTTATGCTGATGCGACGAAACATGAAGGCCTGGGCTGCTGGCGGCCCAGCTGGCGCTCCAGCCAGGCGAGGCAGAAGAAAATCCGCCCCCGCTGCGTCCGCCCGTAGCCTGTCCAAGCTCTTACAGGCTTACGGCAAGGCTTCGGGCCCAGCTGCTATCGTCCAGGCAGCTGTGCGGAATATCCCGGCTGACAAGATGCTCAACGCCAAAAAAATCTCCGCTCTCTCCGCAGCCCAGCGAGCCTATATTGGCCAGCTCAGGCAGCAGTCCGCCCAGACCTTGTCGCAACTGGACCGCGAGAAACGCGACCTGCCGGGCGAGATCAACAAGACCCGCCAGGCGATACGCGACATGCGGGCCAAGATACCCAGGCTGCGTGGCCAGGCCAAGGCTGACGCGCGAAAGAAGTTGGAAGAACTCCGCAGATATTACGCCGAGCTGCCGCGTCGCAAGCGGGAAATAGCGATCGAACGCAAGGCCGCTGTCAAGCGGTACGACGAGCTTATCCGCGAGACCCAGGCCCGGATGTCCCGGGCCAATGCTGCGGAAATATCAGCCCGGTACGCCCAAGGCGTGCAGCGATACCGCAGCCAACTCGCAGCGGTGCATTGCGGAATCGACCCGCGAGGCAGGTTCGTGCTGTTTCAGGAACAGGCCGACGCACGGGCGAGCAGACGACGAGCTGCCAAGACTAAAACCAAGGGCCTGGCCCGCGACGAGCGAGATGGCGAGTTGGTGTTCCTCGACAAGACAGGCCAAGCTATCCCCGGCGCGTCATACACCAGCGACGAGCTGGACAATCTGCTCTTCGAAGCCCGGTACGAATTTCTGTTCCCAAGCTGGGCGAGGATTCCGACCCCGTCGCTAAAACCCCTCCAGGCGAAGGACAAAGACAAGACGCGTCGCAAATCCTCGCGACGTCGTTCGCGTCGTTCGCATCGGCGTGGCGGAGCAAAGCTTGGCCTGGCTGGGGAGCTGCGAGAAAGAATTCTCCTCGGCGGAGACACCAGCAAACTCGAGCCTCAGTTCGACGCTGCTTATCCAGCCTTCGTTGCGTACTGCCTGAAACAGGCAGCCTTGTCTGCCAAGGAAAAAGACTACCACACCGCGGCGGTGCTGCTGCATGACGCGCCGCTGAACTTCGCCCCAGCGGTGAATATCGATGTCGCCAAGGCGGTGGATCGCGAGGGGGTGTTGTCCATGCAGGCTGCGGCGGGGAGGCTTGCCACAGCTGGGCTGAGGAAAATTTCGCTGCGGAGTTTGCAGGCGAATGTGCTTGCCCAGGCCGGTCGCGCAGCTATGGCCAGGGAGGTGCTGCAAACCGCCCATGCCCAGTGGGGCCTGGCGACGCTGCCCTTGTTGAGGAAGTTCCAGTTCCATTGTCAATCGTCAGGCTATAAGCTCGCGCCGGATTTCGACACCAAGGTCAATCAGCTCGCCCAGGCGGTAGCTGGTCTCAAAGCCAGGATCGGACAGATTAAAGTCCCGCCGAAAATCGTGGCCAAGCCTTCAGCCAGGCCCCTGGCCGGGCTTGCGGAAAAATCTCGCCCGCGTCGATCTGTCCAGAGCAGGCCCAATAAGCTGAGGCTAATCTATGGCTTGGTGCTGGGGCTGGATCGTCGATCCAAACCAGCCCAAGCTCGCCCCGCCAAGCCGGCAGGCCCCGCCAAGCCCGCCCGGAAACTCGCCTCCGATTCTCTGCTGGAGAGCCTTGCTATCGCGTGGCGACCCGTGTATGTCCATGGCGGCAAGATTCTCCCCATGCCTCTGCCCGCCAGGCCTCGCAAGGGCAATCCCATCTATCCATGGGCAGCGGTTTATCGCTCCGGTGCCCGCGATTACCCCGCCTTGCGACGCAAGCTGTTGCGTCTGGCTTCTGCCCAGCGGTCGCTCGCAGCCAGGCAGCCCAGCCCGAACTCGCCCCAAGCCCTGGCAGCTACATACAATGCCATCGGCTCGCTTTGCCTGGCTGCGGCTACGGACGATTCCGTCGCGACGCCCGGTGCTCGCTTTGCCCCACAGACGTTAACGAGTCTGGCCAACGAGATGCGGAGCTTCGTCTATCCGAAGTTGCAACTCGCCGGAACCGCGGCGGGCCAGGCCAGGTTTATGCTGCATCAGATTGGCTGGATGATATCACAACTCCGCCAAGCCAAGCCAGCCAAGGAAGACCAAGCCCGCCGATACTACTGGTTCGAATATGGCAAGATAGCGGAAGGGTTTTTCCAAGCGGACGACAAAGACCCCAGGAAAAAACCAAGCCGACGCAAACGCAAACGACGACGGTAGTACGGTTCGCGGTTCCTGATTTTTTTACAATTTGTAGAAATATCCAGACGCGGGAGATACAATGCTGCGTAATCAGGAATTTCAAACAGGCTGTTTTAACCAGGAGAAAGCTATGACAAGATTACAAACACGCACTACGATTCTGGTAGTTGCAATGTTGGCGGTAACGTTTCTGGCGGGCAGCCTCGCCCAGGCTCAGCCGCCTGTCTGTAAGGTCAAAGCTGGTTGTGGCCCGCGAGCTGCAGCTGCGAAATGCCCCGTCAAAGCTCCGAAATGTACCACGTGTACCCCGGGCAAGATGTGTGCAAAGTGCACCGCAGCCAAGGCTGACGAATGTGAAAAAGCACGAGCCGGTTGTCTGAAGAATCTCAACGCCGCCATCGCACAGGTCGCCGTGGCCAGGCAGGCCGTCGGAGCCAACGACAAGGCCGCTGCTTTGGCAGCCCTGGTGAAAATCGAAGCCAAGCTTCAAGCCATCCAGGCCCAGGCCAACAAATGCGTCAAAGCCTCCAAGTGCGTCAAGTGCACCCCGGATAAAACATGTCCCAAGTGCGTCGCAACCAAGGCCAAAAAATGTCCGCTGAAAGCCTCGGCTGCCAAGCCCGCTGTGGTCAACACCACCTGCCCACTGATGGGATCGAGAATCGACCCCGCCAAAGTTCCAGCCAACCTCTATCGGCAGTATAAAGGCAAGGGCGTAGGCTTCTGCTGCGGCGGCTGTCCGCTGGCATGGGACAAACTCTCTGACGCCGAGAAAGATGCCAAGCTGAAAAAAGCGACGCAGCAATAAGTTCCGAAACATGCAGCCCCTTTTGCTTCGGGTGGCATATGGCGTGCCTGTGGTTTTGGCTCGGCTGCGGGGCGCGTCTGACCAGGGCCAACGACGATACATAATTTCACGCCCGGCTGAGTGAGAGATTCTCGGTCGGGCATTGCTTTGCAAAAAGATTGACGATGACACTTGACATCTCGCCACCGAGGGCATATATTGCCCCATCCCAATAGGGGCCGTTAGCTCAGTTGGCTAGAGCGCCTGCTCGACACGCAGGAGGTCACTGGTTCAAGTCCAGTACGGCCCATTGTCTCTGTCAATGGGACAAAAGAACACGGACGCCCTTTTCGCGAAAAAGCGTCCGTTTTTCTATGGTTTTTCGCCACTTCCTGCCGATTCCTTAACTCCCGTACTCCA
>QNCB01000146.1 GCA_003644335.1 Planctomycetota bacterium
CCGCCCGGTTATTGCAGCTGGCGACACGAAGTTTAATGTGGGCAAGATCGACAAAGGCGTGGAAGAGGGTGCGACACTGGCACTTGGTGGCCGCGGTATCGTGGTAGAGGGCTGTGAGAAGGGCCATTTTGTCGGCCCGACTGTTTTCACCGACGTCAAGCCTGGCATGGAAATTCACAAAACTGAAATTTTCGGCCCGGTCGTCGTTATCCTCAAAGCCGACTCGCTCGATGAGGCAATCGGGATTATCAACGATCACCAGTATGGCAATGGTGCTTCTATTTACACGCAGAATGGCTATTACGCCCGCAAGTTCAAGCTGGAAGTCGAGTGCGGAATGATAGGCATTAACATCGGCATCCCAGCTCCGGTTGCGTATCTGCCGTTTGGTGGATTGAAAGATTCGCAGTGGGCGGACATCAAGACCCAGGGCAAGGCGATAATCAATTTCTTCACCGAAGACAAGGTTATCACCGAACGCTACTGGGACGAAGACTAAGTTAGAATTGGAGATAAGAAAATGAAAATTGCAGTTATTAACGAAACGAGTGCCGCGGACAAGAACGCCGATGTTTTGGCTGCTCTTGAAGGCAGAGGCCATGATATTATCAATGCTGGTATGACCTCCTCCGGCGGCGACCCGGAGATGACCTATATCCACACCGGGCTGCTTTCGGCAATGTTGCTGAACCTCGGCAAGGTGGATCTGGTCGTCGGCGGCTGCGGCAGCGGGCAGGGTTATTTGAACTCAGCCTTACAGTATCCCAATGTTGCGTGTGGCCTGATCCAAACCCCGCTGGACGCCTGGCTGTTCGGGCAAATCAATGGCGGCAACTGTATCTCGCTTGCATTGCTGGTTGGGTATGGCTGGGCTGGAGACATCAACCTGAAGTTCATTTTCGACAGGCTATTTTCGCTGCCGGAGTTCGGCAAGGGCTATCCGCCGCACCGCGAAGAGTCGCAGCAAGCCAGCCGACGCACGCTCGAGGGCGTCTCGGTTGCGACGCATAAAAGTTTCGCCGAGATTATTTCCTCGCTGGAGGATTGCGTAATAAAACCCGTGCTGGAGTATCCCGGCGTAGCGGAACTTATAGATGTGGATTCGATCAAAGACGCCGAGCTGAAGCAGGCGATAGCTGGCCGATTATAGATTTAGTTTTACCGTTTCACCGGAGACGCATTGGATGGCTGAAGACAGAACTACTATATGCCTTGTCGGGACCGGCATGATTGCCGGGGTTCACGCGGCGGGCTGGAATCGTTGCGAGAATGTCGACCTGAAGGTTTTCGACATTGACCGAGCCAAGGCTGAGAAGTTTGCTGAGCAGTACGAAGTCAGCGAGATACTCGATTCTCAGGACGACGTTTTCGCTCGGCAGGATATAGAGGGGCTTGACGTCTGCGTTCCGCACGACTTGCACCTGGAGTTTTGCGAGCGGGCCTTTGCGGCGGGCAAACATGTGCTGCTGGAAAAGCCGATGGCCAATACGCTGGAAGAAGCGGACCAGATGATTGCTGCGGCGAACAAGGCTGGGAAGGTGCTGGCGGTTTCGGAAAATTTCCGATTCGAGCCTGCGGTGCTCAAAGCTAAGGAGATTATGGAAGCTGGGGACATCGGCACGCCGTTTATGATTGTCGTCAATGAATATTTCTGGATGGCGGAAATTACGACGGTGAATCCAGCCTATGATTGGCGTCGCAAACTCGATGGCAACGCTGGAGGCGTGCTCTACGACCGCGGCGTCCACCTGACGGCCCTGCTGAATTATCTTGGCGGCCCGGCTGATACCGTCTACGCCAGCTGTATGAATCCGCAAAAATATTGGGAAGGCGACGAGACGTCGGTTCTCACTGTCCGACACTGCAACGGGATTGTTTCGAATTACACGAGCACGTGGAATAGTTTGGGACACCTATGGCGGGACATGCCGCTGTTCATGGTGCTGGGTTCGGAAGGCTCGATCGTAGAGCATCAGAGCGTTCGGCTTGGCGGGCATCATTGCTACGAGATGGCGGGGTTGAAAATTACAAGCAGGCTGAACAAAAGCTACGCTGGGCGGGTTTCGCAACAGGAATTTCTTGCGGGCAAGGCTTGGCTTGAGGGGATATGGCATCAGTCGGTTCCCGACAACATGATCAGCGATATGGTCCGCCGTGGCAGCGAGTGGTTCGTCGAAGATGAGTATCCGGATTACGATGTGTACCATGCGTCGGTTTTGGATTTCGTGCGGGCTGTGCGAGGCGAGAAGGCTCCGCACGTCAGCGGCCAAAACGCGAGGGACGACGTAGCCCTCGTGCTGGCGTCCTATCAATCCAGCGAAAATAACAACGTCGTCAACCTGTCGAATAAGTAACGTACCGTTTAATAAAATATCACTAATAATTGGAGACACAAAAATGTCAGAGAAAAAAACAACAGTTTGTATCGTAGGAACCGGCATGATTGCCGGCGTGCACGCAGCTGGCTATAACCGTTGCGATGGCGTTGACCTGAAGATTTTCAATCGCACCCGCAGCAAGGCCGAGAAGTTTGCCCAGCAGTTTGAAGTCAGCGAGATTATCGACACGCTGGACGAAGTGCTGGAACGCAAGGACATCGACGCGTTGGATATTTGCCTGACGCACGATTTGCATCTGGAAATTTGCGAGCGAGCCTTCGCGGCGGGCAAGCATGTGCTGCTGGAAAAGCCGATGGCCAATACGCTGGAAGAAGCGGACAAGATGATCGCTGCGGCGGACAAGGCGGGCAAGGTTCTGGCTGTGTCGGAAAACTTCCGGTTCGAGCCTGCCATTATCAAGGCCAAGGAGGTTATGGAGGCTGGCGACATCGGCACGCCGTTTATGATAATGATAAACGACCTGTACTGGATGGCGGAGCTTACGACGGTTAACCCAGCCTACGATTGGCGTCGCAAACTCGATGGCAACGCTGGCGGCGTGTTGTATGACCGCGGCGTTCACAACACCGCCGTGATGAATTTCCTCGGCGGCGACGTCGAGACGGTCTACGCCCGCTGCATGAATCCGCAAAAATACTGGGAAGGCGACGAGACGTCTCTTATCACAGCTACGCACAAAAACGGCATCGTCTCCAACTATATTCAGAGTTGGAACACGATAGGCCTGCCCGAATGGGATCAACCTCGCTTTATGATCTGGGGCACGGAAGGTTCGATTATCGACAATTCCAATCATCGCATCGGCGGTCATTTTTGCTACGAAGTCGGTAGTCTTAGGATCACCAGCCGAAAGAACGACAAGTACAAAGGCAGAGTAACTTCGCACGAATTCCTGGCCGGGAAGACCTGGCTGGAGGATATCTGGCATCAGCCGGTACCCGACAATATGCTCGAGGACATGGTTCGCCGCGGCAATGAGTGGTTCGTCGAAGACGAGTATCCGGATTACGATGTGTACCACGCTTCGGTTTCGGATTTCGTGGCTGCGGTGCAAGGCAAGAAGGCTCCGCACGTCAGCGGGCAAAATGCCCGGGACGACGTGGCTGTGGTCTTCGCAGCTTACAAGTCCGACGAAACCAACAGCGTCGTCAAGATGTCGGACATGTAGCAGAAGATGGCTGACAAGACTTAAAAGGTGTGGCACAGTCGAGAGTGGCTGTGCCATTTTTTTGCCATTCGCCACTCCGTCACCCTTATCCAGAACAGAAACATGGACGGGACATCCATGCAGGAAAACCACAGCCGAGGGCGGCTGTGCTACACAAAAAAAGAAAAACAAAAAAGTGTCGCATTTGCGGGGCAAACCGTTAAAATAAAATTTTTTACGCTGGAGCCTGGTGCTTTCGAATGAAAGTTGGCATTCGTACGAAATTGGTGGTGCTTCTCGTGGCGGTGGCTTTGCTTCCGCTGCTCGCTGCCTTGTTGACTATTGTCATTGGCACGGGCCGACTCCGTAACGAGATTTTCGGCAAGGGGATTCTCTCGCTTGTTACCAGCGAATCTCGCGTAATGCGGTTCGAGCTGATCAAGGATGTCGAGTTGCTAAAAATCGCCCTGCACGGAAGGCTGGTGCTTGACGGGCTTGGCAAGGTACAGCAAAAACGCAGCTCACAGGAGTTGGCCAGGCTGGACAAGCATTGGCCCCTGCTGCCGGCCAACAAGGGGCCAGTGCGAGAAGCTCTGGACAATCCCACAGCCGATGTTCTCCGGAGTATTATGCGGGAAAATACCGTGCTGGTGGAACTTCTCGTAACAGACAGGTTCGGGCAGCTGGTCGCTGCGACCGGGCGGACGTCGGATTTCTACCAGGGCGACGAGTCGTGGTGGCTGCAATGCTACAACCAGGGGCGCGGGCAAGTGTATATTCCGCGGATCAACTACGACCGCAGCGCGAAGGTGTGGGCTGTCGACCTGTGTATCCCCGTCGTGGACAAGGGCGAGGTTATCGGCGTAGCCAAGGCTGTGATGGACATCAGCCGATGGCTTCCCGACTGCAGTCTGGATTTCGGGGGGGGCAGAGCGACCATGAAAGTCGTCGGCGACAAGGGGTTCATTCTGCACAGCCAAGATATCCTAGCCGGCCGGGCCAAGCCCCTGACCGAGAGAATCGGAGACTGGCGGAACATAATAGCCTCCCCCCCAGGCGGGGCCTGGCGGGCGACCGACGACGACAAAATCCAAGCCTACGCCCCGGTCCGCATGCCCGAGAGCCTCGACCAGATACCAGTGAAAATGTCGCACTGGATGCTCGTAGCAGACATAGACCAGGCAAGCGTTCAGCACGGGCTGGTCAGGCTTAGCATTCTGATTCTCCTCATCGGA
>QNCB01000147.1 GCA_003644335.1 Planctomycetota bacterium
CAGGCGAGCTTCCCAAACCTGCAGAAACAACTTGACGCTGCCCGGGCCCAGTGGACAAAAATTCCACCCCGGTCATACCTGGAACTCTGGAACACAGGCCAGGCTGTGCGGGACGCGATAGACCAAGCTGCTGCCAAGCTCAAGTCAGCCTGTCGAAAAGTCGCCCAGGTTCAAGAGTCCGACCTGCTGCCGGACTATCCCAAGTTGCTGGACGGGCTGATAGCCCAGCTGAAAAACACCCGCAAGTCGCTCGACGCTCGCAACAAAATGATAACCCGCCTGGCAGAGCTGCCGGAGAAAATCCACGCCAACGCGCCAAAACTTACCGCTGCGATGGAGCGGTCCAGCCAGGCTATCGCAACGGTGCAGAAAATCCTCGACCAGCCCGCTACAGCCACCAAGCCAAGCGGGCCTACCGATACGCTCAAAAAACTTGGCAAGGCACTTAGCCAGGCTTCGCGCGATGTCCGCACCGCTGCGGAGCTGTTGGAAAATATCGCGGGCCAGGACAAGGGAGATGTGCAACTGATTTCGCGCTGCCAGGCCTGGTCGGTGGAAGTGCCAAGCAGGTTTGGCCAGGTCCGCACGACCCGCAGCAAGCTGCTCCTTGCCTTTGCCCAACAGCTCGAATCGCTGCGGTCGCAGACCGGCCTGCAAATAACCGACGCCAACGCCGAGGCCCAGAACCGGTTCTTGCAGGAGATGCGAAAGGTTAGCGTTCAGCTCGGGCGAGTGATGAAAAATAATCGACGCGCTGTGAACAAGGGCATGGGGCAGCTGCGGACGGTGGACAAATTTTCCAAGCCATTGCTAAGACAGGCCCGGGCCAAGGGCGGCCTGTTTGGCGATATTCTCAACCTGACCAGTCCGCTGGTTAGCCTTGCCGCCAAGCTGACGCCTCCGAGCAAGTCGCTCCTGCCAAAGGGGCTGAGCGATGAAAATATTATCGTCATCGAAGCTGGGCCTAAGGTTCAGGTCGTCGCCTTCAGCGAGGTTTGGCCCAGCGAAATGAAGGCGGACTTCTTCCTGCCCGACGGCACCGAGCCAAGGCGATACTTCAACGGCGACGCGGTGCTAGGCTCGCGGATTCTGTCGTTGGTGCGCGAAAAGCCGTTCGCAAAGGTGCTGATAACATATTATAAGCCTGCCCCGGCGCCAGGCCATCGGAGCCAGGTCGGGCCTATCCCGCCGGGACAATTGAACGTGCTCCGCCAAAGGCTTCGAGCTGCGAATTTCCAGGTCGATGACTGGAACCTTACAGGCCCGCCGCCGAGCGATGAGTCCGGCGACTTGCCCGTCGTTTTGTTGGTGCTTCCCCCAGCTGGGCCGTCGAGCCTGGTTGTCGCCCAGGCCAAGGGCAGGTTCGGGCCTGAGCAGATAAGCAAGGTCTCTCAAGCTATCGACGCCGGAGCCTCAGCGGTGTTTTTGACCAAGGCTCTCATGCCCCATCGCAGTTTGCTAGGCCGACTTGCACCGAGCTATCCCTACGACGAATATCTCCGCAAAAACTGGGGCATCGACGTCCACGTTGGAGCGATGCTAATCCAAGGCCTGCCCAGCGATCAGCCCGGCAAATACCTCCTGGACATCAGCAAACTAGCCTACCTGCCGTTGAACGATTTCACGGACAATCCCATCGGCAGGCCCTTGCAAGGCCGACGATTGGCCTGGCTTGGTGCCTGCCCGATAACCGTCGCAAAACCCACCCCCGCGGGGGTAAAAATTCAGCCCATCCTGGCCGTGCCGGCGACCATGACGAATATCTGGGCCTCGGCGGATTTAGAAGCCCTCGCAGCTGAGGTGCACCTGGCGGGGGGGAACCTCATCAGCCCACACTATGACAAGGGCGACATGAAAGTGCCCCTGACTCTGGCCCTGGCGGCGACCAGACCGGGCGACAAAACTCGTAACGTCGCCCCAGCCAGGCTCGTCGTGATGGGCGTCGGCGGCGGGCTTGTGGACTGGTATCTCACGTCGCCCGTGCGGTCTATCGAGGCTGGTTATCGCACAGCCGCTCCGCCAAGGGCCAATGCCGAGCTGGTGGTCAACAGCGTCTATTGGCTAATAGGCCGAGAAAGGCTAATCGCCGCTGGGCCGATGCGAATAAAACCCGTCGAGCAAATGTCCGCGACCACCCAGAACATACTCTGGGCAGGCTGCGTCATAGCACTGCCAACAACGCTACTACTAATAGGCGCCGCAGTAGGCCTGATGAGAAGAAAATGATCATAAACTCAAACCGACCGGTCTGAGTAGCTGGTTGATTGGTAAATTGGCTGAGTAGTAAAGAATTACACCAATCTTTGCGGCGTCGAAACCTTTGTGTTTATCCGTGGTTCTTGTTTTTGTGTAAACGGTTACCATTCGTGTCATTCGAGCCGCTGTTTTTTGCTTTTACCGATAACTGACTACTGATTATTTTTATAAAAGGTTTTACGCATGAAGCCTCGGACGTTACTGGTTTTATTATTTTTGTTGTTGGTTTGTTTTGGCCTGGCTGGGTTTTTTCGCTCTGGCGTGCTTAGCCCCAAGCCAGATGGGCCGCGGAGTCGAGCGGTTTTCGCTGGGCCTATAGACAACCCAACCATGTTGATAATACGCGACCGTAGCGGGGCGGAGTTGGCTTTTCACCACCGCTCTGGCGTTTGGCAGATGGATAGCCCTATCCTTGCCCGGGCAAAGCAGGACAGGCTCGAGCGAATCGTCCGTATGATGCAGAGCCTGGAGTACACCCGCTCGTTTCAGCCTGCCGACGATACGCCCGGCGATGTTGCGACGGGCCTGGCCAGGCCGATATGGACGATAGTGTTGGCTGGGCCTACCGGCAGGACGAATCGGCTGCACGTCGGTGCCGCCACGCCGAAGCTGGGCAGCAGCAAGAGCGAAACCTTCGTCCGCCCGGCGGGCAGCCAAAAAACCTTTGTCGTCGCGCTTGACCTGCCCGTGATGCTCATCGGCGGGGTAGAAGACTACCGAGAAAATGAAAAAGAAAAAGAAAAAAGGTAACTGTTCACGATTTTTCAATCAATTTTGAAGAGTTAGGACAGAATGGACGTATATGTCACCCTGGGCTAAGTTAGCCTGGCCTTTCAGGCAGAAAAGTATCAAAACGCTTCTATTCTGTCATAACTTTTCAAATTTATTTGTAATTCGGCGTCGTCAGCGGTTACAATCTCGCGACTTATCACAATTATCGAGCAGGAACGAAAATTCGAGAACGGGAGCTGTAGCATGACGACGTTGATAACCAAGACTGACGATGGCGTAGAGTGTGCGATTCGGGATTTGTCGCTAGCTGAGTTTGGCAGAAAAGAAATCGAGATCGCTGAACACGAAATGCCAGGCCTGATGGCGACCCGCCAAAAGCATGGCCAATCCAAACCCCTCGCTGGCGTGCGGATTATGGGCAGCTTGCACATGACCATTCAGACGGCGGTGCTTATCGAGACGCTCGTCGAACTCGGAGCTGATGTGCGTTGGGTTTCGTGCAACATTTTCAGCACGCAGGACCACGCAGCTGCTGCTATCGCCAAGGCGGGCGTGCCGGTTTTCGCGTACAAGGGCGAAAGCCTCGAGGAATACTGGCAGTTCACCAAAAAGGCGTTGCAATGGCCCGGCGGCAAGGGGCCTCAGCTAATCGTGGACGACGGCGGTGACGCGACGCTGGTTATCCACAAGGGCTGTGCCGCCGAGAAGGACGCCTCGACCCTGGACGCCCCAGCTGGCAGCGAGGAAGAGCAGATAATTATCGACATGCTCAAGGCGACCCTGGCGGAGGATCCCAAGTTCTGGCAGGGCATCGCAGCTGAGTGGGTCGGCGTCTCGGAAGAGACCACCACCGGCGTGCATCGTTTGTATCAGATGCTCGAACGCGGCGAGCTGATGGTGCCAGCTATCAATGTCAACGACTCGGTTACCAAGAGCAAGTTCGACAATGTCTATGGCTGTCGCGAGTCGCTCGTCGACGGCATTAAGCGGGCGACCGATGTCATGGTCGCTGGCAAGGTGGCGGTGGTGTGTGGCTATGGCGATGTCGGCAAGGGCTGCGCCGAGACGCTGAAAAACCATCGCGCCCAGGTTATCGTTACGGAAGTAGACCCGATATGCGCCCTCCAGGCAGCCATGGCCGGGTTCAAGGTAACCACCGTCGAGGAGACTCTGGGTCAGGCTGACATATATGTTACCACCACGGGCAACAAGGACATCATCACCGCTGAGCACATGGCCAGGATGAAAGACCAGGCTATCGTCTGCAACATCGGCCATTTCGACAACGAAATCCAGGTCGCCCAGATGCAGGCCACTGACGGCATCGCGCATACGAACATCAAGCCTCAGGTGGACATGTACACCTATCCCGACGGGCACAGCATTTTCCTGCTGGCAGAGGGCAGGCTGGTGAACCTTGGTTGCGCGACGGGGCACCCGAGCTTCGTTATGTCCAACAGCTTCACCAACCAGACGCTCGCCCAGATAGACCTCTGGACGAATCGGCCTGAGATCGGCGTGTATCGGCTGAGCAAACAACTCGACGAAGAAGTAGCCAGGCTGCACCTGGAGAAGATCGGCGTCAAGCTGACCAAACTTTCAAAGGAACAAGCAGACTACATCGGCGTACCAGTCCAA
>QNCB01000148.1 GCA_003644335.1 Planctomycetota bacterium
AACTAGTTGATTAGTAAAGAATTACACAAATCTTTACAGCGTCGAAAACCCTTGTTTTCCAGGTCTTATCTGGACAGAGAGCTTTGGCGTATTTGTTTTGTAATCTTTTACCAGTTAACCAGTCAGCAGATCAACCAGTCAACAACCCCGCGGTTGGGTTGCCGAAAATCGGTCAGTTTGAGTAATATTGATATTCGCAGCAGGGCGGTGGGTCAAACTTTCGAAGATTTTCGCTCTACCATGAAAGGAACGCTATGATATCCAAACAGTTTTCAAAGGCGAGGCCTCACCCGTGGCATGGCTTGGAGGTAGGCCCATCCGCCCCGGCGGTTGTCAACGCCTTTATCGAGATAACGCCGTTTGACCTGGTCAAATACGAACTCGACAAAGTCAGTGGCTATCTAAAGGTTGACAGGCCCCAGCGAACATCGTCCCTGCCCCCGTCGCTATATGGTTTTATTCCGCGGACACTTTGCGGCAACAGGGTCGCGGCGCTGTCATCGGGCACGCAACGAGGCGACGAAGACCCTCTCGATATCTGCATAATCAGCGAAAGGCCTATCAGACGTGCGGGAGTTATCCTGCGGGCCAGAGTAATCGGCGCGATTCAAACGGTAGACCGCGGCGAGGCTGATGATAAAATCGTCGCTACCCTCGATAATGATAATATTTTCGAGGACATAAACGATATATCAAACCTGCCGCATATCTATGCCGAACGGCTTAAGCACTATTTCGGCACTTACAAAATGGACCCAACGCAGGCCTCAGCTGTGGCGGTAAAGAACGTGTGCAGCCGAGAGCAGGCCTATGATATTATCAATGCGGCTGTCGCGGATTATAATGAAAACTTTGCGGTATAGTTTTTAGTATTCAATCTCGGCGTCGTTTGCACATCGCCACCAGGCATAATATTTGCCCGCCAATTCTTCGCGTGTCGGATAGGGATAGTAAAATATCTTCTGCTGGTCGCCGATGTAAAATCCGCTCTCGATGCAGCGAAACAGAATAGATGGCCTGGACAGCCTGTCAACCGTCTTGGTCTGTTTTTCACCGTCTGGCTTGAGTTCGGCAAGGCAATTTCGGATATGGCCTATGTGTCGATAAGGCAGGCCCGTCCCGTTGCCTGATGGGTCTTTGGCCAGGTCGCCAAGTTCCAGCTCGACAAAGCAGATTTTCGGAACGGAGACAGGCCTGGAGGTGTCCGTGATAAACTTGCAGAACTGTTCCGGTGCCAGCGAGCTGGCAATCAGTGGATGAACGGGGCAGATTTCCTGGTAAAGATGTCGATGGCTGGGTGGCTCGGTCGGGACTTGAGCTTGCTTTAGCTCTAGTGTCCGCCCGTGAGCGGTCGTCAGATACAGGCTGCCAATCGCGTCAAGCGGTACATGCTCAAGTACTCGATAGATTGCCAGATACACAGAGTGTTTAGGCCTGCCGTCTGAGTGCGGGACACACCGATCTTTGATATTCGAAAAATCAAAGTAATCACTCACGAAATCCTGCTTGATTTGAAAAAACATCGCCTGGCCATGTGGCCGCTTCTGCGTCCCGGTTGCAAGATACTCCCCAAACTTTTCAGGTGGTAGCATGGAAACGACCAACGCTTCCGGACTTATTGACAGGTATATATATGTATCCATAAGATTTCCTTTCCATGTGACAGACGATGCTACCTGTATATTATGTTTCGCATGCCTGAAGATAGTCCAACAGCCTGTACCAAAGCAATTCCAGTCTAACTATAGCAATTGCCCCGCGATGTGTCAAAGACACTTTTGATCACTTGTCGTAACAAAGTTGTAATGTCCGGTCTTAGCAAAGTTAAAATGTCCGCTTTCCTTACTCTTAGAAGGAGAGCTGATGAACGAAGATCGGATCGCAATGAGCCAAAAGGAACGAGATCGGTTAACGGTCGAGCCTGCGAATCAGAAAAGGTCGTCTTGGTTGGGGACGCGTTTTTTTTGCGGGGGAGTTTCGCGGGGTTCTTTTGGTTCCAACCCGCTGCGGCCTGCTCGAATTTCTGTGGGGTACCATGTGCCGGGGCCTCGGCGGTTGCAGCGGTTTAGCACACACATAGGTTGGGCGCATCGCCCGCCAAGTTGGCCACACCTAGCCAGGGCCAGGTCGAGTTGGCCATCGGGCCTGAGTATGTAATTTCCCCCAGCGTCACACTGGTACGACCCGACGACGTCTTGTCGATAATGCGGACAGCCTATGAGTATCCTCTTGCGACTAGTTGCTGGCGTGGTGTTCGTTGTCATGTTTCTTGTTCGCGAGCGACTCGACATGCCCGGGCGGCAGGCCATTCGACTCGGCCTGGGCAGCCTTCTCACGCTTTATAGCTTCGTAAACCTCTTTGCGGTGCACAGCTATATGCGGCGGAGCTGTAATACCCAGGCGAACCTTGTCGCCCCGTATATCGACGACGGTAACCTGTACCTCGTCTCCGATCATGATTGTTTCGTCGCGTTGTCTGGACAGCACCAGCATCGGGAACTCCTTCCCTGGAGTTTGTTATATTTTATCGCCAGCTTTTCTTATCGACATATTGGCGAGACAAGTTGAACATTCTTCAGACGTTGGCTGGGGCGGCAATTTCAGATTGAGGATTGAGGGTTGAGGATTGGGGATATTTTTTGTGCAGCAGCTGGGGTGATTTTCCGATAATACATCCTGAGCCACTTGGTTGAGCCGGGGGTCAGGGTGTGTGAGATTTTTTCATGGCTTTCCGTAACTATTGTTTTGCATAGATTTTAACCGTGTTTTGTGGCATAAGATTTATTTCGGATTTCAGATTTCGGATTTCGGATTGTTTCACGAACGAGCTTAATCCGAAATCTAAAATCCGAAATTGCCCGGGATAACCAACCAGTTTTATGCCCGCACACGATGCCTAATGGTAAGACCAGGGTTTAATCTCGCACACGGCGGTCAGGAAATTCCTCGTCCGCAGGGTTGCCAGGCCTGGCTGCGGTGGGTACAATTATCAGTCACCCAAGTTTTCGGCGAAACCGTCGCGGGGAAATCGGGTTGTAGGTAGAAGGTGCGAGCTTTACTTAAAAAGGTGCGAACTTACTTGACATGCGAATCTACTTTTACAGGAGAACCAAGATGATCAAACGACAGATGCTGGTAGCGGCCTTGGCGATAACGATAATTTTAACCGGAGCCTTGGCCCAGAAGTCGGCGTCCAAGCCCGCCCAGTCGGGCTCAGCTCCAGCCTCCAAGCCCGCTGGTCTGAATATGGATCAGCCCAGGGCTGAGTCCGTGCTTGGTCATATTCCCGCTGACTGCATGGGGTTCGTCGTGGCGGGGAATCTCAAGGATCTGATGACCCACATCGAACAGTTCGCCGGCGCGATAGGCGTGGGCGAGCAGCTCAAAGCTATGGCACCGGACGGAATTTTGCAGACCGCAGCTATGCAGGTCGGCATCGGCGAGGGGTTCAACCCCAATGGCGGCGTGGCGGTGGTTCTGCTGGACATGGAAAAAGCTGGGCTTGATGTCGTAGCTATGTCCAAGGGTCAAGACCCGGGTGGCGTGCCGCCGGTGGTTATTCTCCTGGCTGGGAAGAGCGCAAAAGATATCCTGCCCGCGATGCCTCTGAGCGAAGACGGCAAGACCATCATGCTCCCGGGTATGGGCCCAGCCCACTTCGCCCAGCTTGGTCAATACGTCGCACTTAGCCCAAGCGAAAAAGCTATCGCTATGATGACCAGCGAAAGCACCATCGCCGCGGCGGTTTCCAAAGCTCAGCAAGACCTGCTCAAGAGCAGCGACGTGGCACTCTACTACAACGTGAAGGTGCTCGTGCCGTTCATGCAAAAACTCACCGACGCCAGCAAGCCTGAGGGCGATGCGGAAGGTACGACCAAAAAGTTCGTCATGCCAGGCCTGCCCACCGCGTTTCTCGATATGTACATAGACCTGCTCGAGCAGTTTGAAGGGCTGACCATAGGCTTGAATGTCGCAGCTGCTGGCATCACCGCCAACAGCGTCGTCGAGTATGTCCCCGACAGCGAGCTGGGCAAGATGGTCGCTTCTCTCGACGCCGGCCAGGGCGGTTACAAAGCTCTGCTGAACAAGCTGCCGAACCTGCCATACGCGCTGGCGGGCGGGCAAATGTTTGCCAAGGGCCAGTCCAAGGTCATGGTCGACCAGACCATAATGACTCTCGAAGCGCTCCTGGGCATGGCTGAGCTTCAGCTGCCTGCTGACCTCAAGCAGCGGATGATTGCCCTGGGCAAGAAGTCTGCTGACCAGGTCGAGAAAATGCAGTTTGTAGTCGGTGGCCCAAAGACAACTGGGCTGTTCGGCTCGGCGATGGTTATCCAGTGCAAGTCTGCCAAGGAGACCAAAGCTCTGTTGCCGGAAAAGGCTGAGCTGTTGACCGAGCTTATTCAGAAGACCATCGGCGAGAAGGAAGCTGACGCCAAGACGCTCGAGTTCAAATACATCCCAGGCGTTGCGACCGTCGCAGGCCTAGCTGTCGACGCTATCGAGGTTAAGAGCGAAGAGCTTGCCAAGCGAACCGACGAAAAGAAAGCCAACATGGTCAAGGTGCTCGGCGAGGAAAATATCCGCTTCCTTATCGCTGAGGTGGA
>QNCB01000149.1 GCA_003644335.1 Planctomycetota bacterium
TGCGTTGCAGCCCGGCAGGGGGGGGGATTCGCGCGACGATGCTCTCGGCGGGGTCGTATTGTTTCGCCCAGCCAAACGCATCGCTCGGCGGGGGGGTCAGAGCGGTTGGCGGGGGAGTTTTTTTGTCGCTTTCTTCGGCGCGACGTTTGAACATTCGATTTTGCAGCAGCACGCCGAAGCCCAGCATTCCCACGGCTAGGAAAATCAGCAGCCCGCGGAGGATTGGGTGGGGCTTGTTTTCCCGCAGCGACAAAGGCGGGGGCATTTCGTCCAGCGGGGTTTGCGGCGGGGTTTGGCCCGGGGTTTGGCCCGGCTGCGTTTTGTCTTGTTTGCCTGCGGTGTCCATGTCCGAAGTATTGTAATAAGTTTCGACAGAAAAACAAATGACCAAGCTGAAATCACGACGAGGAGTCTATGACGAAAAAACCCCCAATGCCCAAATACCCAAATATCTATTCCCTGGCCCCCCGCGCCGAGAGCTGTAGGAAGGTGCCCCAGCCGGGTGCCGGGTGCCATGCTTCTGCTTGCAGAAGCATGTTGATTACTGGATACTGTCGGCATGAATTTTAACGAAGATCAACCCCACCGAAAGCGATGTAAACGATGGGATATTCCTTTCGACGCCCATTGTCTGACATTCTCCTGTTTCAAACGCCAGGGGTTTTTTCGAAATGAATTCGCTTGCCAGTGATTTCTCAAATCTTTGGCTACCGCGCGCACGAAACACCCATTCGACCTCTGGGCCTATGTTATCACGCCCGAACATATACACATCGCGCTACTGCCGCATGATGGAACGAAAATCAGCGATATTCTCAAAATCGCCAAGCTATCTCTTGCACGCAAATTTCTGAACCGGGCTTGACGGAATTGTCCATCTTTTTTAGCGAGAATGCGGGGCTTGCAACCCAATGGCAAAGTCGCCTATCGTTTTTGGCAGCGTGGCGGCGGATACGACCGAAACTTGCGATCTAGCCACGATGTGCTTGAAAAGATTCGATACATTCTCGCCAATCCGTATCGACAGAGATACTATACCCGTAATTCCTTCTTGAACATTGACCTAAAACGTGCTTCTATAAGCAGAAGCATGGCACCCGGCAATTGCATCAATAGTATAAATTAATTGTAAAATAAGGAAATGAAAAAATGAAAATTGGAATACCTAAAGAAATTAAAGTCAAAGAAAACAGGGTTTCCTGTACACCTAATGGAGTGCACCAGCTTGTTAATTCGGGACATAAAGTATACATTGAAACCAAAGCCGGCCATGGTTCCGGATTCTCCGATCAACAGTATGAACGGGCTGGTGGGATAATTGTTCCCTGTGCCGGCGATGCGTGGGCTGCGGATATGGTAATTAAAGTCAAGGAGCCCATTGAGCCGGAATATAAATTCTTCCGCAAGGATTTATTGCTTTTCACTTATCTTCATCTGGCGGCAGAAAAACCCCTGACCGAAGCACTTTGCAGGTCAGGCGTAACCGGTGTCGCTTATGAAACAGTTCAGGTTGGCAATCGCCTGCCTTTGTTGGAACCGATGAGTGAAATTGCCGGCAGGATGAGTACGCTTATGGGTTGCTATTATCTTGCCAAGCCACACGGCGGAAAAGGCGTTCTTCTTGGCGGGATACCGGGAGTTCCCATTGGTAATGTTTTGGTAATCGGCGGAGGTACGGCGGGTTTAAACGCCGCCAGAGTAGCGGCCGGTATAGGTGCGGATGTTACCCTGCTGGAGGTTGACATTGACAAGATGCACTTTATAGATATTTCTACGCATGGTTCCATTCGAACGATTTACTCGAACGAAGATACTTTGCTTGAAAAACTACCGGAGGTTGACTTGCTGATAGGTGCGGTTTTAATTCCCGGCGCCAAGGCTCCTAAATTGATTAAACGGGATTTTCTTAAACGGATGAAGCCGGGTACTGTTTTTGTTGATATTGCTATCGACCAAGGTGGGTGTGCTGAGACATCAAAAGCCACTACCCACGATAACCCTATTTATTTCGAAGAAGATATTTTACACTATTGCGTCGCTAATATGCCTGGCGCTTATGCCCGGACATCGACGCAGGCATTGACCAACAGCACTCTGCCCTATGCTGTTAAACTTGCAAATTATGGTATTGAGGCATTCCAGCGGTTGCCGGAATTGTATCTGGGCGTTAACACTTTTGATGGCGACATAACCTGCCAGCCGGTAGCCCAGGCTCATGATATGGAATATAAAAAATTACAGGCATAAGGAAGATAGCTATGAAACTTGGGAAAGCACATATTAACATTAACAAACCGGTTGAAGCGGGATCGTTTCAGAAGATGGTTTATACCTTTGAAGCCGGACACGCAATAGATGACAGCGGCTATGTCAAAATTGTTTTCCGCTTTGCCGGAGATTTTGGCACTCCGCAATTTGATAGACCCGCAGAGCCCAATTATTGCTCTGTTGCAACCAATGCTGACTGTCGGATAGAACCTCGCTGGGATCCCAAAGGAAATACCCGCCCGTGGGGTAAAGCACTTTATCTGAAAGTCAAGGCTGGCTATCTGGATAAGGGAGAAAAAATCACAGTTATCTTTGGAGATACTGCCAAAGGTTCTGCCGGCTGGCAGGTGCAGACATTTTGCGAGAAAACCTTTGAATTCAAAACGCTTGTCGATCCTTTTGCGACTTATCAATTCAAAGAACTTCCTAAATCGCCTACCATTAAAATTGTCCCGGGCAAGCCGGTTCGGGCTGTTTGTCTCGCTCCGAGCCAGGTACTAAAAGGCGAAAAGTTCGAATATTTCATTCGCACAGAAGACAAGTGGGGCAATTCTGTCGGCAAAGCCAAGCGTCGTCAACATTTGGGCTTTAAGAAAATCGGCTCGCAGTGTTTCACTGCCAAAGATGAAAAGTCTGGCCTCAAGGCAATGTCAAATCCGATAGATATAGCTTCTGAAACGAATAAACTTTCTTATTACTGGGCGGATTTTCATGGCCAAAGTGAAGAAACCATCGGCTCCAACTCAATTGAGGATTATTTTAAATATGCAAGGGACTGTGCGAAAGTAGATATTCTCGGCCATCAGGGGAACGACTTTCAGATAACCGATGAATTCTGGGATACCGTCAATCGCACGACACGAAAATATTATAAGCCAGGCAAATTTGTCACTTTCCCAGGCTATGAGTGGAGCGGCAACACTCCTCTTGGCGGCGACAGAAATGTTTATTTTAAGGGTGAGGGCGGCGAGATTACTCGTAGCAGTCATGACCTTCTGCCGGGAAATCACTCAAAATATATTATGTCCCCGACGGCCAAAGAAATGTTTAAAAATCTCAATGGCCCTGACCCATTTGTTTTTGCTCATGTCGGCGGTCGCTATGCGGATATGACGATGCATACCGAAGGCGTGGAAGTGGCGATGGAGGTGCATTCGGCCTGGGGAACATTTGAATGGCTGGTTGAAGATGCCTTGACTCGGGGCTATCGAATCGGGATTTGCGCCAACTCCGACGGCCATAAAACCCGCCCCGGAGCCAGCTATCCCGGCGCGAGCACCTTCGGCTCTCTGGGTGGGCTGACCTGTGTGCTGGCCAAAAAGCTCGACCGAAAAAACATACACGACGCGATGAAAAAGCGTCATTTCTATGCGACCACCGGAAACCGGCCGCTATTGGATGTCTCCGTCGAAACGTCGGACGGTCGAAAAGCGATTATGGGCGACATCCTGGAGGTTCAGGACGGTCAGGCGACTCTCACCGTTCGGGTTGCCGGCACCAATGCCATTGACAATATCGAAGTCCGCAACGGTCTGGACATTATTAAGACCATTCGTCCTTATAAAAAAGAAGACCTTGGTTCAAGGATAAAGGTCGTGTGGTCAGGTGCTGAAGTTAGAGGCCGTGACAGGATGACTCTCTGGGATGGTCAGCTTAAAGTTTCCGGTAATAAAATAAAGCGATTTACGCCGATAAACTTCTGGAATCCTCAACAGCCGCTTGAACAGACCGGGAAAAATCAGCTGCAGTGGAAGTCGATCACCACCGGCGGCGTGGCCGGAGCGATTATCGAACTCCAGAACGCGGACGCCGGAACGCTGGAAATCGACACCCCGCAAAAGAAATGCCGCTGCGATTTGAAAACGCTTGGGCTGAAACCGAAAATCTACAAAGCGGGCGGCCTGCGCAAGCGGATCGAAATAGGCCGTCTACCGGAAAAAAACAAGGCCGCCACGGAGTTTGAATTCACCCTTCCGCTGTCGAAATTACAGCCCGGCGACAATCCCGTTTACATCCGCGTGACGCAGGAAGACGGGCATATGGCCTGGTCCAGCCCGATCTATCTGGTGAAACGATGACCTGTAAACGGCGGGAGTTCACCTTGCGGGGCCAGGCCCGCCGATTGTTTCCCCAAAAGCTCCTGTCGGGAACTCCGCTTTGCCCTGAACCTCGTGAGTTCGCCGAATGAGAATGTCCATTCCGTGGTTCGCAGGGTTGCGTTTGGGTTATCCTCTGGCGGGGCTGGATACCACGGGCCAGCCTGGGGGTTGGCGGGATTGACAAGGATGTGCATGTCCTGAGCGGGGATAAAACTCTGGGCCAGCATGAA
>QNCB01000150.1 GCA_003644335.1 Planctomycetota bacterium
CGGCTGATAACTGTTGTTACAAAACCTTTCGGCGGTCTAGTCGTATGTCGATGGCGGTTAGGTTGCCGGCTTGGCTTAGGGTGTGGACGCATTTTATTTTTGGCGACCAGGTGGGTTTTATTTCGGCGACTTCGCGCTCGGCGTATTGGGTTTCGGTGAGGGTTTGGATTTCCTGAATTGTCAGGGCCTGGCCATACTCTCCCGAGCAGTCCTGAGCGGGTCGATACAGCTTGCCGGCCTGGCTGAATATCCGCCCAGCTGGTCTGGCCCGGCGGACGTCGGAGACTATCGGGTTTCGCTCGTGCGGCTGCCAATCGCAGCTGGTCGGCTCGTCGGCGGAGAACAGGAACAGCTCGTCGTTGTACGATGCGCCGGGGGTTTCCACGATGTTTGCGAATAGCCACCACCGCCCGCTGTGGTTCAGCAGCGTCGGGTCGAAGGCTACGACGTCTCGCATCAGCGTGCGGTGCAGCTCCCATTTCCGCGGAAATTCCGTGCAGCGGTACAGCTCGATCGTGCGATTCTCGAAGGTCTCCGGCACCATGTACAGTTCGCCGGCATGGGCGAATACGAAGGGATACGACATATGATATGGCTGGCGGATAATCGGCTGGGGCGCGGAGCAGTGGCCGGCCTCGTCGATGGTCAGCCAGGCGATGTGGCCTCGCCCCCCCCGGCGGTCGAACTCCTCGATGAAAAGATGATACACACCGTCCCGCTGAATAATATGCGGGTCAGCCCAGAACTTATCCTTCGGCGGCAGGAGCATTTTGAAGCTCGGCAGGTCCAGCTTGCGGAAATCACCGCCGCCCAGGCTGAACATGATAGCCCACTGCTGGCGGGTCAGCAAGTTGACGGTTTTTCGGCGAGCAATCCTGCCAAGCAGACTCGCGCCCAGTTTGAGCGTCTGGAAATTACCAGGCTCGCGATAAATTTTTCCGAGGGTGTCTGGCTTGGGGGTTTGCTGTCTGGCGCGCGTGAAAAATTCGTCAGGCCCGAGCTTGTCAAGCCTGACCAGGGCGCGGGGCAACATGGACAACGCCGACCAGAACAGCCCGTTTTGGCCCCGCCGAACCGAGGTGAAATCCGTCGCGCAAAATGTTCTATCGAGGACGACCCCCGCGTCCAGCCCATCGCCCAGCTGTTGGAGAACCGCGCCGGTTACAGGGTTTTGCTCAAAAATTTCCCACACGCCCGGCGGCCCGCCACGGTATTGCGTGTTGTCGCCATGATGAAACGACCAGACGCCGCCCGGGGCCAGGCCCAGGATACCGCCACGGAGTATGCGAAACCCGAACCGCACGAACACGTCGATGTCATGCTCCGCGATGCGCCCCAGGTCGCTGCCTTCTATGTAGTCGGAGAATTTTTCGCGACGCGGGCAGACTGCAACCCGCGGCACGCCGGCGAGAATTTTCTCAGCGGAGCGAATCTCGAAGGCGTCGGGCGAAGGTTTGGCCAGACGATTTTCGATTCGACGCAGCCCATGCCATGCGAGGTGGCGGCGGTTTCGCACCAGTCGACTGGCCAGGCCCGGCAGGGGGGTCGCCACGTCCCGCGGCAGGACCACCAGCGAGATTTCCGCTACGCCCGCTTCGACGACCCGCTCGATACATCGCAGCACCCACGCCTGAACCTCCAGCGAGTCCACCAGCAAGCCCAGCCTGATTTTGCGACCTTTTCGTTCCATAGCGGTTACCTTTATAACCCACGCGGAATCTTTTTTCTTCCTTCTTTTTATCATGTCACCCGCTGCCCACCATAAGACTTGACGTATGGGGGCATTGGAGTTGATACTCTGGAAATGGCGAACCGAAGAAAATTGCGAGGCTGGTATTTTAGTTGGGGCGGGTCGCTGGCGTTTCATGCCATCCTGCTCGTTGCCATTGCCTTTTGGGTTCTCGACGCTGACGATTATTTCTTGTCCGACGGTAGCCGGTTCGAGGGTTCGCAGGTTTCGTCTCTTGAAGATACGCCCACAGGCCAGGCTTCCGACGGGCAGAGAATTGACGACGAGGAAAAACAGCCCTCCGCTGAGGCTGTGAAAAAATATCTCGGCAGGGGGGAAAAATGGGCAGAGAGCCTCTCGCCCCCCGCGAAAATGCGGGAACTGAAGAAAAGAATTCCGAAGCTGGATAAAATCGCAGCTGAGACAGTCGATAAGCTCGCCTCGCTTGCGGAAACATTTTATGGTGTTGACAAGCAGAGAGCTTGCGCTGTCCAGGCCGGCGTCCCCGGACGGTTCGATACGAATACCGCTGTTCTCTGCGACATTACCCGCCAGATTCATAAGGGGCGCACGGTTTATATCCATACGCTCGTTGACAGTAAGGGACGGTCGCTCCAGGCCCGCCGGCTGGAGTCGGAAATGACCAAAGGAGACCTGCGGACGTATCGTATCTTCAAGTATTCCAGGTCGAATCCGAAATTCCGCAGGCTTATCGACGCAGCTATTCGGATAGGTGAGACGAAAATAAAAAGTAGCCGCGAGGAAAAGTGAAATGGAAAGAATCACCTGCTGGCTATCTGTTTTTTTGCTATGGCCTTCGCTGAAAACTAAAAAAATCCGTGTAATCCCTTTTAGAAAACCCGTGTAATTTGTGGGCCCTTTTTTGCTACAATTATACTGGCGGTAAGGAGCGAACAAACGATGAGCGGCAGGGCGCATGATGCGATGTTGTGGCAGGCGGTAGGGGACAAGGTGCAGTGCGACTTGTGTGCGCATCGCTGCAAGCTGGGCCTTGGGGCATGGGGGCTTTGTAATATTCGGCGGAATGTCGGCGGGCAGCTCAAGACTTTTTCGTATGACAATATCGTAGCCCTCAATGCCGACCCGATCGAGAAAAAGCCTCTGTTCCATTTTCTGCCCGGCACGACGAGCTTGTCGCTGGCCACGGCGGGTTGCAATTTTCGTTGCAGCTTCTGTCAGAATTGGCAGATATCGCAACTGTCCAGAGACAACAATCCCAGCTCGCCCAGGCCAGGTAAGGCTATCAGCCCCGACGAAATCGTCGACCTGGCCTTGGCTCAGGGTTGTGAATCGATTAGTTATACCTATACCGAGCCTACGATTTTTTTCGAGCTGGCCTACGACACCGCCAGGCTCGCCCGCCAGGGGGGGCTGAGGAACTGTTTTGTGTCCAACGGTTTTCTGACGAGCCGGGCCATCGAAGCCATCGCTCCGTACCTCGACGCGATAAATGTGGACCTCAAAGCCTTCCGCGACGAGACGTATCGCAAGGTTTTTTCGGGCAGGCTTGCTCCGGTGCTGTTGGCTTTGGGCGAGTTGCAGCGGGCGGGGGTTTGGCTGGAGGTTACCACGCTGGTCGTGCCGGGGATGAACGATTCCCAGGCCGAGCTGCGGGACATCGCGGAGTTTATCGCTGCCGAGCTCGGCCCGGCGGTGCCTTGGCATGTGAGCAGGTTTCATGGCGACTACAAAATGGCTGAGAATTGCTCGACCCCAATTGAGACGTTGGAACTGGCATGCGGGCTGGGAGCCGAAGCTGGGCTGAAATATGTTTATTGCGGCAACGCGCCGGGCTTGGGGGACGAGCGGACCCGTTGTCCGGGTTGCGGCGAGGTGTTGATAGACAGGCTTGGCTTTGTGGTAAAGTCTGTCAACCTGTGCGACGGCAAGTGTCCAGAATGCGACTTGGCTATCGAGGGTGTTTGGCAGTAGCGAGAATCGCTGGCGATGGGATTCACACTCGTGTTATTTCCGCAAAGACAGGAATGATAAAGAAAAGAAAAACAGAAAAAGAAAAATTTACCGCGAAAGGACGCATGGAACGCAAAGAGAAAAATAAGTAGAAAAGAAAAAATATGGGCGGAACACCTATGTGAAAATGTAGGTCATGCGACTTGTTGCATGGCAAAAAAAGAAAGAAAAAACATGGGCAAGATGCCCAAGCCACGGCTGTGTTATATAATAGATGGAATCTGAGATGAGTTCTAAAAAAAATCTTCGTGAGGAAATGCGGGCTAAGCTGGCGGGTATGTCGTTGGGAGACGTTGCCGTTGCCAGTGCGGCTGCGGCCAGGCTGCTTGCCGGGTTGGAAGAGTTTGTTCGGGCTGAGGTGGTTATGTTGTATCTGAGCGTGGCGGGGGAGATAGACTGCCTGCCTTTGGCCCGGGAGGCCTGGCAGGGGGGCAAGGCGGTGCTGGCTCCTACGGCGTGCGACAATTGTCGCAACATGAGGCCTATTCTCTGCCGGCCTGGGGATGCGGAAATGTTCGATATATCCCATGGCTTGCGGCAGCCTGCCCGGCGCGAACTGGAGATGGAAATCCAAGGCATCGACCTGGTGGTCGTGCCGGCGATGGCGTTCGACCGAGCGGGCAATCGCCTGGGCAGGGGGGGCGGCTTCTATGATCGCTTCCTGGCCCGGCCTGGCTTGGGGGCAATCAAAATAGGCCTGGCATTTGACGCCCAAATAGTCGATACCATACCGGTCGGCCCGCACGATCTGCCGGTCGATATCATCGTAACGGACAAGGAGATTATTCGATGAAGATGTACACCAACACTGCCCGAGGCAAAAAACACTCAGCCAGGTACCGGGTCTTCGCCTTGGGTTTGCTCGTAGCA
>QNCB01000151.1 GCA_003644335.1 Planctomycetota bacterium
CCCGCACGCTGACAGCCCCCAGGCTGACCCTGTTCAACGGGCAGCGGGCCTATGTGAGCGTGCAGACAAGCCAGGCCTATATCTCCGGCGTCGAGCAGGTCGTCTCGGAAAACGCCACAGCCCCCCAGCCTGAAATTTCCTACGCTCCTACCGGCACGCTGCTGGACGTGGACGCGACGGTCTCGCATGACCGGCGATACGTTACGCTGACGCTCAGGCCTCAGGTCGTTACGCTGAACCTCAACGACAACGGCGAGATCAGCGGCACGAACGTTAGCGGCGTGTTCATAGGCCTGCCCATTATCACCCTCCAGGATATTCAGACGACGGTCTCTGTCCCCGATGGCGGAACGCTGCTGATAGGCGGCCAGAAACTCACCGGCGAGGTCGAGCGGGAGATGGGCGTGCCTGTCCTCAGTAAGCTGCCCATTATCAACCGGGCCTTTACGAACAAGGGCAAGCTGCGAGACGAGGAAACACTGCTGATTCTAATCAAGCCGCAAATTATCATTCAAGACGAAGCCGAGCAAGACCCATCACGCAGACTGGAAGAACCAGCCTTCGAAACAGGCCTGGGCGTAGACTGATTTCGGATTTCGGATTGTAGCACAGCCGCCCCCGGCTGTGATTTTGGGTGCCGTGGTTGCGGTGTTTGCAACCACGATATCGTTAGACGTGGTTGCAAACACCGCAACCACGGCACCCGGCGTCTCGCCCGTGTTTCTTTGATTGGGCATTGGTCATTCACTGCTCATTCATCGGCTATTTCCCCCGCCCGTCATTTAGCCGGTACTCGCTCTTGGCAGTCTGTCATTTTGCCGAACGTAACTATGCGGTCTTTGCCGAGTTCCTTGGCTTTGTATAGTGCTTTGTCAGCCATGGATACCAGGGTGTCTTCGTCGTCGGGGAAGTCCGCCCGCAGCGACGCCACGCCGACCGAGAGCGTAACGGGTACTTTTGTAGCCAGGCCTTGCTGCTCCAGTTGACGGGCTACTCCCTCGCGGATTCTATTCAGCACGGGCAGAGCGTCTGCGGCGCTTGTTTGGGGCAGCAGCAGGATGAACTCGTCGCCGCCATACCTCGCTGCGATGTCGCTGGCCCGCAGAACCTGGCGGATTTCCTCAGCCATGGTTTGCAGCAGTTTGTCGCCAGCTTGGTGTCCCAGCGTGTCGTTGAATTGTTTGTAGTGGTCCAGGTCTATCATCACGCAGCTTAGGTCGTTGCCGTATCGCACAGCTTCGTTGAACTGCCTGTCGAGTTGTTCGCCAAAGTGCCGCCGATTGGCCAGGCCCGTGAGCGAGTCGGTCGTAGCCATAATCTTCAGCTGCCTCATAGACTCTTCCAGCTGATCGTTTTTATGCTGCAGCTCTTTGAGCATCCACTGAAGCTCCCGCTGCAGTTCGTCTCGCTCGACTTTAAGTTTGTGCAGGCGAAGGTTTTTCTGCACGATAGCTGGTATCGACAGCAGATATTGGCCTTGTTTTACGACATAATCCTGCGCGCCCTGTTCTATCGCCCGCGAAGCTGTAGCCATGTCGTTCTGACCCGTAATGAATATCACGGGCACATCAGCCCGGGCGATGATTTTCTCCAGCACGTCCAGCCCGGTCATGTCCGGCAGGTTCAGATCCAGCAGTATAATATCGAACCGCTCCATGTCCTGGGCGAGACAATCCGTGCCGTTGGTTACGCAGACCACCTGCCCTGTTTTCGGCTCGTGGTAATACATCATAAGCGAATCGACCACCAGGGTGGAATGGTCGCTGTCGTCGTCTACTATCAAAATATTCGGGCATGGCGTGTGTGGGTTTGTCATCCTCGTACGTCCTCCTGGATACGCCTGCAGCTTAGCGTTGCGGCGCAGTGTCGCAGGCTTTGTTGCAGGTTCCGTGTCATCTCCAACACATCTCGGGATTTTTCGACAAAATCATCCGCGCCTTTTTTTATAGCCTCGGTTCTGTAAAGGTCTGTTTCCCCGTGGCCGGACACTATTATCACCATGATATTCCGCAGCTGCGGGTCGGATTTTATCAGGTCCAGCAGCTTCATTCCGCCCATGCCCGGCATCTCGATATCCAGGAACATAACGTCAGGCCCGGCGTCGCAATTGGCCTGGATTCTGGGCGTAATATTCGCCAGTGCCTCCTCCGCTGTGGTTGCCTGCTGAATGTCCCGCACGATTTGCGAATCGCCCAAGGCCTCGCCTGTGAGCCAAAGGTGGTCTGTGTCGTCGTCGACGATCATCACACGCAAGCCGGCTGGTTTGTTATATAGTTTATCCACAAGAAATCTCCTGCCGCACCTCCCGTTGTAATTCCTGTTGCACTTTTTGTTCCGCTGTGGCCTTGGCTGAGAGCGTGAAGAAGAAGCTCGCTCCCTGGCCCGGGGCAGATGTTACCCACGCCTGGCCATCGTATGTCGACACGACCGTCCGCACCACAGCCAGGCCCACACCCTTGCCGTCAGCGCCGCTGGTGTTGCCAGTGTCGCCCCGCCGAAACACGCAGAAAACCCTATCCTGCTGGTCGGCGGGTATCCCAGGCCCGTTGTCGTTGATACAAAACTCGTGCATGCCCTCGACCAATTTATGCGAGACGCAAATTCGCCCGCCAGCCTGACGGTGCATATATTTTATAGCGTTGTCGATGAGGTTTTGGAAGACCTGGCGAATGCGATTTGGCTCGACGTTCAGCGTGGGCATGGACGGGTCTATTTTCAGCTCGATAGCTCGGCTGGTCAGTTCATACTCGAACGTCTCCGCCAGCTCGCCCAGCATTTGGCCTATGTCCACGAGCTGGCGACTTTGTCGGCGGGTTTTAATGCGACTAAGCTCCAGCAGCTCTTCCAACAGCGACGTTTCGCGGTCGACATTGGTCTGAATTCGTTGCAGCCTGGCCAGGGCTTCCTCGGGTATTTCGTCCCGCCATTTCATCGATATCATCGTAGCCATGCCAGCGATATTCCGCAGCGGAGCGTTGAGGTCATGGCTGACCGCGCGGAGAAACTCTTCCTTGTCTCGCATCTCGTCGTACAGTCGCCCATTGGCCCGCTGCAAGTCCTCGGTTCGCTCAGCTACTTTTTGTTCGAGCTGCACATTGTTGGCCAACAGCTCGTTTCGCATGGATGACACCTGGTCAGCCATGTGGTCAAACGCCGATGCCAGCTCGCCCGTTTCGTCCCGCTGGGTGAACTCCGCCCTGGCAGAATAGTCGCCCCGGGCCAGTCGGTGGGTGATGCGGGCCAACTTTCGAATAGGCCTGACCATGAACTGCCAGACCAGAATATACCCTGTCGGTATCGCGCAGAACACTATTATCGCAGCGATGGAAAATATTTTCCCTCTGGTCGCAGCCAGGGTCTTTCGGGTTGCGTCGATGAGCAGAACCAGCCGAACGCCCCCGGCGAGTCTTTCGTTGTACCAAAGCTGGTCGCGAGCGACGATAGGCTGGGCGACGATGATATGGTTCTCGCCATGGTGTTTGATGGAGACTTGGGCCGCAGGAAACTTTGTGTGCTTTTCCCAAAGTCCGACCTTGCCATCGCCTGAGGCAAAAGAGACCACCTGCCCGCCCTTGTCCACAACTGACACATACGCGACATGTTTGTCCTTGACCCAGTCCTTGGCGAGGTTGTCCAGGGCGGAGAATCGTCCGCTTCGCAGGTCGCCCTCAGCAGCCAGGCTCAGGGCTTGGCTCAATTTTTGAGCGTGCAGCAGGTCGCTGCGCCTGGTTATGTCGCAGACGGTTTTGTAGTAGTACCACGCGCCAGCTGATACGGTGCCGATGACGATGTAAGTGATGATGATTGCAGACTTTAACTGCAAGCCGAAACAGTGCCGTCGCACCATAGGCATATTGGTACTGCTTTTTGATTTCGGAGCTGCCACATCCATATAATAAGAGCCTTTGGTTGAGTTATCGGCCAGTTTTGGGGGGCATTTTAGCTACAATTAATTTTTTTCATATTTGAGGCTGTTGCATAATTACCCCAGATTTTTCTCAAGCTTCCCGATTTTTTCGTAAGGTCAATCACAACAACCGGCCTATTGAAACGCTTCGCAAAGAATTAAGACACACATTTACCTTCGGAGATATCGTAAGCAAGAGCGACCAGATACTGCGAATTTTAGATATCCCGCCTAATGTTGCCGACAGCGATAGTCCTGTCCTGGCAACCGGTCCCAGTGGTACTGGTAAGGAATTGCTGGTTCGTGCAATTCACAATGCAAGCCCTCGTAGGAGCTGGCCTTTTGTAGTATATGATGCCGCAAAGTTTTTAGCCCTGAAAGGGCGTTACATATCTTTGGCTTGTTCTGGCTGGAGCAAAATTTTTAGCAATTCTATGTTACGCCCTTTCAGGGCTGCTCGCTGAAAGGCATTCTAGCCCCGCCTGCATAGACTATGGCTATAAAAAAATGGCGGCGACCGTCAACGAGACGGCCACCGCCGGACAGAAAGGGTGTAAGATTGTAAACAGTTATCCCAGCACTTATTTGCGAAATTTTATGGCTGGGCAGTATGGTTATTAACCTACCAACTGCTCAGAAACATGGCAAATAAGTGCTGGGTC
>QNCB01000152.1 GCA_003644335.1 Planctomycetota bacterium
TCGATAGCCCAACCGCTTGAGCGTGTTGTGGATGGTTACCAAACTGCATTTGACGCTCGATGAAAACTGTTCTCGCAGTTGCTCCAGCGTCGCGTCGGGATGTCGCTGCACGAACTGGTCGAGTTGCGTCAAAAGTTTGCCGGTAAATGCCGCTCGACGATGTCCGCGTTGCAGAGGGCGACACAGCCCGTCGCTTCGATAGCGTTTGAGCCATCGTTGAAAGGTCCGCAGATGAATTCCGAACATGGCGGCAACCTCCTGCTGACTTCCTTGCCCGGCGTCATAGGCCGCAATCGCCCGTTCCCGTATCTCTTGTGTAGCTATCCATGCCATACCAACTCTATCGGCAATACGGCACCTCATACTTAAATTGCTCTAGAAGCCACAGCTGAGAGTGGCTGTGCTACATGGGCTATTTCCCTATAGATTTTCGCCGGGCCAGGTAGTGCAGCAGCATTCGGTCGTAAGGTTCGGTGGTGGTGGTCTGGACGTATTCGATATTGCGGTCGGAGCATTGTCGGCGGTAATTGTTTATGAACTCCGCCATCTCCCGCTGATAAGGCTCGGCCAGGTCTCGCGGATCTACCTGCAACTTTTCCCCCGTCTCCATATCCACCAGTGAAGTTATTTTCTCGAACGGCAACTCAAGCTCTCCCTGGTCGAGAAGATGAAAGACGATTATCTGATGCCTCTTGTGCGCGAAATGTTGCAACGCCTTCATCACTTCCCCAGGCTCATCGTAAAGGTCGGAGATAATAATAATCAGCCCGCGCTTTGCGATGGTGTCCGCCAACTGATGGAATGTCGGCGCGATAGCGGTCTGCCCGCCAGGAGCCAGGCCTTCAAGCTGTTTGAACAGCCTGTCCAGGTGGGCGGGGGTCGCTCCGGGCGGCAGCTGAAAGCGGACAGTCTCGTCGAAAGCGATCATCCCCACAGCGTCCTGTTGGCGGGTCATGAGGTAGCTAAGGCAGGCTGCGAGAAAACAGCCGTAGGTGAACTTCGATATCGTCCCGCCATGCCGGTAGCCCATCGAGCCACTGACGTCCAGCAGGATATGTGCCCGGAGGTTCGTTTCCTGCTCGTATTGCTTGACGTAATATCTGTCGCTCCTGGCCCAGGCTACCCAGTCCATGTGTCGCAAATCGTCGCCGGGGCAATACTCGCGATGCTCGGCGAACTCGACGGAGAATCCCTTATGCGGGCTGCGATGCAAGCCTGTGATAAAACCCTCGACAGCCTGGCGGGCAAGCAGATTTATGTTCCGCAAGTTCGCAACCCGCCCAGGCTCGAAGTAAGTATAAGATTTTTGGGATTCAGACATTTTTTAGAAGCAGGAGTTGGTAGTCAGAAGTCGGTCCGTAGGTCATGCCCAGCACTTATTTGCTGCGGCCATGGTAAACATGGCAGATAAGTGCCTGGGTTGCATGGCAATTTTCCCGGCCTCGATAGTTGACCAGAGCAAAAGAAAGAGGATATGTCAACAAAAAAGGGAGCTAATCTCTTTGGTAGTTGCGTGCGTTTATGAAAAATTGCATTCGCCCGGTTTGGCTTGTACACTTTGTGCATGGCTGATAAAAAATATCGACGAACGGATGGCAGGCGGGTTGGGCAGCTTAGACCTGTTACGATAACGCCTGGTTTTGTGGGCACCGCGGATGGCAGTTGTCTTATTGAAGTTGGCGGCACAAGGATTATCTGCACCGCCAGCATCGACCCCGACGTGCCGCCCTGGCGGAAGGAACAAGGGCTGGGGTGGGTAACGGCTGAGTATGGCATGTTGCCCGCTTCGACCGGTCGACGCAAGTCGCGACCCATTCTCAAAAACGATGGCCGAGCTGTGGAAATCCAAAGGCTGATCGGCAGGGCCCTGCGTAGCGTCGTGCGGTTCGACAAGCTCGGGCCAAACACTATTTATCTGGACTGCGACGTGCTTCAAGCGGACGGCGGCACTCGCACCGCTTCGATTACGGGCGCGTATGTCGCATTGGCCCAGGCGGTGGCCAAGGGCAGGGGCAAGGGCATGTTCGCCCGCGGAGCCTTGCAGGGAGCGGTCGCTGCGATCTCCGTAGGCGTGGTCGAGGGGACAGCTCTGCTGGACATGTGCTATGCTGAAGACTCCGTCGCCGACGTCGATATGAACATCGCTATGACCTCAGGCGGCAAGTACATCGAAATTCAGGGCACAAGCGAGGCGGCACCATTCGACGCCGAACAACTCCAAACCATGCTAAAACTAGGACAAAGCGGCGTGGGAAAATTATTGCAACTACAAAAAAAAGCGTTGAAGGAGAACTGAAAATGAAACGTGCGTGTTTTTTATTGGCGATGGTTTTGATGGCAGGCGGATTTTTGGCGGGCTGTGATGAGATGGGCCTCTCCTCCAGCAGCAGTGTCAAGGACGGAGCCTACACGATCCTGCTCTTCACCCACGAGGGAGCTGACCACGTCGCCGAGTCAGCCAATCACAAAACCCGGGCGAGCGAAGCGACAGGCTGGGGCGACCTGTTCGTCGTTCACAAAGAAAAATTCAGTGGCCTGTACTGGGGCCATTACAAAACCCGCAAAGCTGCGGCGCGAAATCTCAAGCGGGCCAAGGCGTTCTCCTCGCCGACGACCAAAGCCAACATCTACGTCCGGGCCATGGTCGTCCCCCTGCCAGGCCGAGACGAAGGGCCTGCTGAGTGGAACCTCAAAAACACCCCCGCCGACCGCAAATACAGCGTCCAGGTCGGCGTCTACTATGACATCCCGTCGCGGAGATACTTCGGCAGGAAAGGCGAAGCGGTCGAAGTCTGCAAGCGGCTCCGCCAGCGAGGCGAGGAAGCCTACTACTTCCATGGCCCGGTTCGCTCGGGCGTGTTCGTAGGCTCGTTCCCAGCCTCCTCCGCCAGCGTGGGCAAGGTGCAACGCCGCGACCCCCGAACCGGTCGAGGCAGCTACGTCGAAAACTTTATAGTCCACGACCCCCGAATAAAAAGAATCCTGCGAGACTACCCCGAGCTGGTCATCTGCGGCAATACCGAAACGACGAGCGTGTATGACCGCAAAACCGGCCAGGTGAGAAAAGTTACCAAACCCAGCACCGTGGTCGTTATCCCGGGCAGAGGAAAAGCCAAGTGAGTCGGCGAATTGTCCTGGCTACGAAAAACCCCGGCAAGGCTCGCGAGCTGGCAGAGGTACTCGCTGCCCTTGGGGTCGAGATAATTTCCCTCGCTGATCTGGATCCGGTCGACGAGCCTGACGAGTGCGGCGAGACTTTTGCCCAAAACGCGCGGGACAAGGCAATGTACTACGCCCGCGCTACGGGCTTGTGGTGCCTGGGGGACGACTCGGGCCTGGCTGTCGACGCGCTGGGGGGCGCCCCAGGCGTGTACAGCGCGCGATACGCTGCAAAACTCTGCCCACCCGACGCACCGCGAGATGTGCTGGACCAGGCCAATAACCAAAAACTCCTCGCCGACCTGGCCGACGTGCCAACCGAAAAACGCTCAGCTAGATTCATCTGCCATCTCGCCCTGGCTGACGGCGGGAAGGTGTTGCTGGAAGCAGCGGGGACTTTCGAGGGGCAGATTGGTTATGAGCCAGCCGGGGCAAACGGGTTTGGCTATGACCCGTTATTTTTCCTGCCTCAGAAAGGCTGTACGAGCGCCCAGCTGTCGAGCGAAGAAAAAAACGCCATCAGCCATCGAGGCCAAGCTGTGCGAATATTCGCGGAGAAACTGAAAAAATATCTCGAACTAGGCAAATAGGCAAGTAGGGGTCCACGGATTACACGGATTTTTAAGAAGATTTCACGGATTCTTTTTAGCTCCGTAGGAGTGACATCTTAAACTGTTCCAAAGCCGACACAAAGATGCCGCTCCTACGGAGCTGTCTATCCATCGTGTTATAGAATGGCTGTGTGGAAATATAGCAAGTTCAACACAGCCGAGGGCGACTGTGCTACATTTTTGCAATTGGCTCAACTGATAACTTTTTTAAAAAAACTCAACCAGGCCGAAACTAACGCTTCTATTGTGTGTTCCATACACAACAGGCCGCCCGGCCAAGAGGGCGACAATCAGCCCTTGTTCGACCAACCACAGCTGTCGGCGTTGTTGGAACGAAAAGATTGAGTATTTTTAATTTGTTTCACACAAAGGACTTACGCTTGATATTGTCAAAAAAACTTGACAAACTGGCCTTGATATCGTAAACTCTGTCGTCTTGAACGAGACAGCAGCAAGGCGTGGGATTTCTGTTTCGGGTGTGTTTGTTTTTTCGTAGCGGTTCACAGCTTTCGATAAAAAAGCTACAAAATGCATAAAAACTGATTGCGCCATGAAGGACTTGAAGATTTTTTAGTTTTTTTTATAACAAAAAAAAACTTTATGCTCTTCATGTGCTTCATGGTGATTTTTTGTATAGCCGTGAACGGTTATTTTTTTTCAGATTTTTTGGTGCGGAACTTCAACATTATTGAGTGGAAGTCATATAGCTTCTCGCGATAAGGATTTTTTTCATGGTAACTGCAACGCAGACAAAAACCGGCAAGAAGGGCAAGA
>QNCB01000153.1 GCA_003644335.1 Planctomycetota bacterium
GATTTCGGATTAAGCCCGTTCGTGAAAACAATCCGAAATCCGCAATCCAAAATCCGAAATAACTTTACCGTCTGGTTTTCGTTTTTTTGCGTCGCACTTCCAGCTCAGCTGGTTTGTGGGTTACCGTGCTGCGGGCTGTTATGGACTTGGTAACAAACGTATTTCCGCCGACCGTTACGCCCTTGCCGATGATCGTGTCGCCGCCGAGGATGGTAGCGTTGGCGTATATCGTCGCGCCGTTCTTGATGGTCGGGTGCCGCTGCAAGCCTTTGATAGCCCGTCCGCTGGCGTCTCTGGGGAAGCTCAAGGCTCCCAGCGTAACGCCCTGATATATTTTCACGTCGTCGCCGATGCGCGTGGTCTCGCCGATGACAACGCCGGTGGCATGGTCGATAAAGAACCTCTCGCCGATGGTCGCGCCGGGGTGAATGTCCGCGCCGGTCAGGCTATGGGCGTGCTCGGTCATTATCCGTGGCATTAGCGGCACGTTGAGTTTCAGCAGTTCATGGGCGATGCGATAGACGCTCACCGCGTAGAAGCCGGGGTAGCAGTAGATAATTTCGTCGATGCTCTTAGCTGCGGGGTCGCCGTCGTAGGCGGCCTGGGCGTCCAGGGCGAGCCTGGCCCGGATGGCGGGTATTTTGGCGAGGAAATCCTTCGCAACTTGGCCTGCTTCAGCCCGGCAGATGTCAGGCTCGACGCATGTAACGCAGCCTCGGTCGGAGCACATGCAGTGGAGAATTTCAGTGGAGAGTTCCTCTGCCAACTTGGCTAACAGGTTGCCGATATGGTATTGGACACTCTCCGCTTCGAGTTTCTTGTGGCCTAGGAAGCCCGGAAAAAGCAACCTGCGTATCTGCGAAATTATCTCGACGATCTGAGTTCGCGAGGGCAGAAACGTCTCGCCGATCCGCTGGAGGTCCGTCTCTCGGCCGTAGCTGCGAAGCACAGCTGCGGTCAGCTTGCGAAGCTCGCCGGGATTGGTTGATCGCGATTTTTTTGTCAATTTAGTTTTTTTCTTCATCGGTTGAATATTCCAATAATTAACACCTTGGTCGGCAATGGCCGACCCCACTGAATACTGTCTCCCGTCTACTGCGTTCCTGCCAGCGAGGGTTTGAATGTATTGTCCAGATAGTTTATGAAGGTTTTGCCGCAGCATTCGGTGTGGGCGTTTGGGGCGTCTCGATGGGCGATTATTTGCCCAGCTGGTATGTCGTATCGCCGCATGAGATAGCCTATCAATTTCCGCAGCGAGCCTAGTTGCGATCGGCTGGGGTTGTGGTGCGTGAAGTTTCCAACCAGGCAGACGCCTATGCCGAAGTTGTTATATTCGTTGTTTGGGGTGCCGCCGGTGTGCGCGCCCCATTTTTGCTTTTGCCATCTCGGGCCTACCTCGACCAAGCCATCCGGCCCGCCGTCGCCGTTGTCGATTACGAAGTGATACCCCAGCTCATCCCAGCCTCGCTGAATGTGCTTGGCGTTGAACTCCGCTGCATTGCCGCTAGCGGTGGCGGAGTGGTGTATCACGATGTGTCGCCAAGGCCTATTGCCCGCTGTCGCCCAGGAGGCCTGGGGAGCTTTGGGCAAAGTTTTTGCAGGCGAGGCCCGGCGGACAGCGACCGACCGCACGGGAACTGTCCGAGCGGGGGTGTAGTCCATTTCCATGTAGGGCAGATAACCCACGTCGCTGGTGTCCCTGGTTGCGCAGCCTGCCCCCACAGCCACAGCCAAGCCTACCAACACGCACGCCAGCAAAACGCAAACATCATAAATGCTCATGACACTTTCTCCAACAGGCCCACCAGCAGCAGACCGATATCCGCTACCATGATACCAAATATGTCGGCCAGGTTGACTCGTTGGGATGAAAAATTGTGAAAAAAACACGAGACAATTCAAATCCAACTGGTGAATTGGTTGATTGGTGCTTAGGCCTACGTGAGAATGACGAGAAAATAGGAAAACATTCGTGCGATTCGTTTTTATTTGTGCAATTTGTGTTCTGCTGTTTTGTTCTCTATTTGCCTATTCGCAGTTGGCCGCAGGCTGCCTTTACAGTCGAGCCTCGCGATTGGCGGATGTTCACGTTTACTCCCGCAGAGCGGAGTGTCTCGGCGAATCGTTGCATCGTGCCGGCTGGAGGCGGAGCGTAGGACAATTGCTCCACTGGATTGTAGCGGATGAGGTTCACATTGCACCGCAGCTTGCCCGCAAGACCAGCAAGCTGGGCTGCACAGTCCAGGCTGTCGTTCAGGCCCGCAAGGAGCGTATATTCCAGCGTAATTTCCCGGCCCCGGCTGTGGAAAAACTCCTCGGCAGCGTCGAGAATATCCGCCAGGGGATATCGGCTGGGTGTGGGCATTATTTTTGCCCGCAGCGCGTCGTTTGGCGCGTGGAGTGAGATAGCCAGGGTTATTGGCAGGTCCTCGTCGGCGAGTTTTGCGATGCCCTTTGGCAGGCCTACGGTGGAGAGCGTGATTCGCCTGGCTGAGATGCCGCCACGTTTGGGGTCTATCATCGCCCGGATAGCAGCGACGGCTGCGTCGTAATTGGCCAGTGGCTCGCCCGTGCCCATTAGCACGACATTTGTAATATGCTGCCCGGTGGCTTGGCGCAGCTGGATTATCTGTTCGAGAATTTCGCCCGCGGTGAGGTTCCGTCGCAGGCCTTCCAGGCCGGAGGCACAAAACTCGCACCCCATGGCACAGCCAACCTGAGTGGACAGACAGGCGGTAACCCGCCGGCCCGCCGGAATCAGCACCGTTTCGATATATTCCCCGTCGCCCAGGCGAAGCAGCAGCTTGACCACACCATCTTCAGCGTCGTAGCGGGTCTCGATTTCGCTGGTGAGTATCGCAAGCCTGCCCCGCAGATCGCCACGCAGGGTCGCGGGAAGATTTTTCATCTCGGAAAAATCCACCACGCTCCGCTGCCAGACCCATTCGAGTATCTGCTTGGCCCGGAACTTCTTGCCGCCTAGCGATTCAATCTCCGCCGCAAGTTCCGCAGCCGTCATATCGAGCAAATGTTTTGCGTCCTGTCCATTTTCCATCGCAGGATTGTATGCCTTTTGCCCGCGGCGGAAAAGGGGCAATATGAATAGGCTGGCACGACAATAAGTATCAAATCCCCCTTTCAAGCGTCCTCCACAAATATATCAACGGCAGACTTATCGAGAAGACTTCCTGGTACTCTGTAACAGGACGGTGGGTGGCGTGGTTGCGGTCTGCGTCCACGTCTGGCGGGAATGACAAAGAAAATAGAAAAAAAACACGGGCAAGATGCCCATGCTACCTAACGCGCAAAAAATAGCGTGCCGGAACTCTCGTCCCGGCACGCGAAAAAATATTACTATTCTGAAGGCTGAAGCCCAACTTCTGAATCCCGACTTCTGCTTCTTCTACTCTTCGTTTTCGAGAGACAGTTCCGGCAGCTCCAGGCCCCAGGCGTCTTCTACCATATCTATCGCCTGGATTTCCTTTATTACATCCTCGTTGGCTGCCTGGTCGAGGTTCAGACCCACCAATGCCAGGCCTGACCGCTTCTTGCGACTAAGGGTCATGTCCGCGATGTTCAGATTGCTCTTGCCGAGTATCGCGCTGTACTGAGCCAGGGCGCCCGGGCGGTCGTCGTTGAGGATAATAACCACATTGCCCTCGGGCCTAAGCTCCATGTGGTGCCCGTCGATAGCGATAATCCGCGGGAACTTTTGCCCGAAGATAGTACCCACCGCAGAGCGTGTCATTTTGTCGGTCGTGATTTTGACTTCCATAAGGTTTGCATACTCGCTGACCTTGGCGGTGGTAATCTGCTCGACTTCCAGCCCGCGATCCTTAGCCAGGAGCGGCGCGTTGATAACATTCACATTGCAGTCGAGATGCCCAGCGAACAGGCCTGTCAGCAGATAGGTCGTAATCGGTGCGACGTTCATGTTTGAAATCGGGCCACGGTAGATAACCTCTACCTTGGTCATCGCTCCGGGTGTAATCCCAGCCAGGAGGGCGCCCATCCGCGGAGCAAGCTCAGCGTAGGGCTTGAGGGCTTCGGGGATAGCTTCGCCAAAGCCCGGTGCGTTTATTGCGTTGCGAACCTCGCCGCCCCGCAAAGCTTCGACGAGCTGCTTGGCTGCGTCTACCGCTACCTGATCCTGAGCCTCCGCGGTACTCGCACCAAGGTGCGGAACGCACAACACATTATCATGGGCTATCAGAGCCCACTCGACCTCGGTCTCGGGCGGCTCAGCCAAGTAAACATCCAACGCAGCTGCAGCGACCTTGCCGTCGTTAAGACCAGCCAGGAGAGCGTCGGGGTCTATAATTCCGCCACGTGCAGCGTTTATCAGCCTGACGGTTGGCTTCATCTCAGCGATTTGCTCCGGGCCTATCATGCCAGCGGTCTCCGGACTTTTCGGCACGTGGACTGTTATGTAGTCTGCCCGCTTGCACAGCTCGGACAAATCCTTGACATGCTCGAAGTCCACCGCGTCGCCTGCGAAGAACGGGTCGTAACC
>QNCB01000154.1 GCA_003644335.1 Planctomycetota bacterium
GAGTATCCACAATGCCAGCCTGCTCCTGGTTCTCGTCGATCAGGCGGATCGGCGAAATACGAATCTGATGATTGCGACGCAAATCTCTAGCGATGGTTTAACTCCTTAAAAAAAGTTATCAGTTATCAGTAGTCAGTAGTCAGTTATCAGTAAAAGCAAAAACAGCAGAACACGAATAACACGAATTTTTTTTTAACTTCTTTCCCTTTCGCTATTTTCTCGCTTGCGTATTATTCTACACATTTTTTATCGGAAAGAAACTCTCTAATTCTTTGGCTTAAGTGGAGACAGGTGGGAAATTAAATCCTGGTCTTACCGTTGGGCATCCTGTGCGGATATAAAACTGATTGGTTATGCGAAGCAATTTCGGATTTTGGATTTCACGCAAGTGGAGACAGGCCTCGGGTTTCTTTTTCGATTATCAGCCCGTCGCGCAGGGCGTCGATGCTCATCTCGCCCAGGTCGCCTTCTGTCCTTGCCCGCACGGACACATTGCCCGCTTCGAGTTCGCGTTGGCCTATCACGAGCATGTAGGGAATCTTGTCCATAGTAGCCCGGCGGATTTTCGCACCGACCTTGTCCGGCGAGTCGTCCAGCTCTACCCGCAAATTCACGTCTCTTAGTTGCCCAGCCACCTTGGCTGCGTAGTCGGTAAACTTTTCGCTCACCGGCAGCACCGCCACCTGCACCGGACTAAGCCAAAGCGGAAAAGCCCCCGCGTAATGCTCTATAAGGATGCCGATGAACCGCTCGGGCGAACCCAGCGGAGCGCGGTGAATCATCACAGGCCGATGGGCCGCGTTATCCACCCCGGTGTACTCCAGGGCAAACCGCTCGGGCAGATTGTAGTCCACCTGTATCGTGCCAAGCTGCCAATCCCGCCCGATGCAGTCGTTGACCACGAAGTCTATCTTAGGGCCGTAAAAAGCAGCTTCGCCCGGCTCTTCGACAAAGTCCAAGCCAACTTTTTTCACGACATTGCGGATGTTTTCCTCAGCCCGGTCCCAGTTGGCCTGCTCGCCGACGTACTTGCTGCTGTCCGGGTCGCGCAAGGACACGCGGACTCGATAGTCGCTCAGCCCGAGCGTCGCCAGGACATGTTTGGTCAGCTCGACGCAGGATTCGATCTCCGCTTCGAGCTGTTCGACGGTGCAGAAAATATGCGCGTCGTCCTGGCAGAAGCCTCGCACTCGCGTCAAGCCATTCAGCTCGCCGGACTGCTCGAACCGATAGACTTGGCCAAACTCGCTCAGGCGAACCGGCAGGTCGCGATAGCTGTGAGGCTGGGCTTTGTAAATGTTGATATGGAAGGGGCAGTTCATCGGCTTGAGGATGTATTCCTCGCGAGATTTCTCGTCGCCGGGGTGCTCGCCGACGTGCATCGTCGGGAACAGGCCATGCTCGTAGTAGGGGTAATGGCCTGACGTGCGGAACAGGTCGACCTTGGCGATGTGCGGCGTGTAGACAGCCTGGTAACCTCGCTTGAGGAGTTCGCCGCGTAGCCATTGCTCCAGCTCCATGCGGATAATCGCACCCTTGGGCATCCACAACGGCAGCCCCGGGCCGACCTCGTTGACAATGGCGAACAGACCCAGCTGCTTGCCGATGACGCGATGGTCGCGCTTGCGGGCCTCAGCCAGCTTGTCGAGGTGCTCCGCCAGGTCAGCTTTGTCGAAAAACGCGTTGCCGTAAATGCGGGTGAGCATCTTGTTCTTCTCGTCGCCCCGCCAATACGCCCCAGCGATGGCTTGGAGCTTGTAAGCCTTGGGAAGCTTACCGGTGTTCGGCAGGTGCGGGCCCAGGCACATATCGAGAAACTCGCCCTGGCGATACAGGCTGATGGTTTCCGGAGCAGGCTCAGAGTCGCTGGCTTGCAGGTCAGCTATCATTTCGTCTTTATAGGTCTGACCAAGCTCTCGCATTTGCTGCTGGGCCTGGTCGGTTGGCTGGGCGAGCCTTTCTATGGGCAACTTCTCAGCGACGATTTTTTTCATCTCCACTTCGATCTTGGGCAGGTCGTCCGCTGAGATATGCCCAGCCTGGCAGCCTGACAGGTCGAAGTCGTAATAAAATCCGTACTGAAAATCGTCCACCAAAGCTGGGCCTATGGCATATTTCACGCCCGGCCCGTAAAGTCGGCACACCGCCTGGGCCATGATATGAGCTGCGGTATGGCGGAGGATTTGAAGGCCAGCGGCGCCCGCGTTCTTGCTCGTCAACAAGCTAAGCGTATGCTCACCCGGCGCGATAGGCGCAGCAAGATCGACGAGTACCCCGTCCAGCTCCGCAGCGATAGCAACCCTCGCCAAGCCCGCGGAGATACTCTCCGCCACCTGCAAACAGGTCGCGCCGTCGTCATATTCCCGGGATGAATTATCCGGCAGTGTTACTTTTACCATAGTTTTATTTTATTGTTGGAATACCCAAATCCTTGCAGATTTTTCCCGCAAGAATATCTTCTATTTCAGTGCGCCGAGGCACGGACGATCGTTTGTTTTGAGAAGGGTTAATATACTAGGAACGCCTTCCCCCTTCTCGCAGAAGGAAGCAGCCAGACTGTTTAGTGATGGCAATATAATTATTTTTCATGAAGAAACTCCAAATAGATACTTTTATGCGACTTAACATACAAAATTTTAGCTACCAAGTCAATAAGTGTGTCGAAATTAAATACTGCGGGAATGACACACGGGAAGCATAATACCTCGCAAAAAGTGTGAAAGTTTACTCAAATCCAGACAAAATTAACGGCTTTACAATTGGCTCAATAGAAGGCATTGCATATTTCGATAATGGAATTGTTGTGGCTCAAGGATCAGGAGTACAAATCCACAACCCGTTAAGCATATCAACAGCAGGTGTCGGAGATTCCTGAACCAGCAACCTTAGCTTTATTGGGATTAGGTGCTTTGGGCTTGCTCGGAAGAAGATACACAAAGCCACCACATCCCTCCTGCCAGCCGGCTTTTATTCGTGTTATTCGTGTTCTGCCGTTTTTTGGTAACCGTTCATAGCTTTTTTGCTTTAGCTCCGCAGGAGCTGAACATCCATCGTGTTATGGGATGGCTGTGTTCTTCGGTTGGATATTCCCAGCACTTATTTGCAATGTTTAGTGAATTGTTAGGTTGAGCAGCGGAATAACGACTTTGGATTTACATAAATAAGTGCTGGGTTGGCTATTGGATATTCGTGTTACTTAGGCTCGTGCAGGCAGTGGGGTTCTTCTGTCAGGTAGTCGCCGGTTTGGGCGAACGCCCTCGCCCGGCAGCCGCCGCAGATGGCCTGGAATTCGCATCGGCTGCACTTGCCCTTTAGCTTGTCGAAGTCTCGCAGGTCGGCCAGTACCTCCGAGCCTTGCCAAATTGTCTCCAGCGGTTCTTGGCGGATCGAGCCGCAACTGACCGGCAGGTAGCCACACGGAAAAACTTCGCCCGTGTGCGACACGAAGACCACCGACACCCCCCCCAGGCAGCCTCGCAAACCGGGCCTGGCGAGCTTCATGCCCCGCTGGGCAGCGACGCGATAATACCCAGGCCCGCAAGTCGACCGCAACTCCACCGCGGTCTTGCCCAGCCCGGCCCGCCCGGCCTGCCCGGGTCGGCCAGGCCTGCCAGCTGCCTTGGCCTGTTCAACTTGACGGTCGCAAATCCAATTCAGAACCTGTTCGTATTGCTGCGGGCTAAGCTGTTGACTCGGAGCCAGGCTTACGCCGCAACCGACCGGCACGAGCATGAACAAGTGCATAGCTGCTACCCTTGCCTGCTGGGCCAGGGTCAGCATGTCGTCAAGTTGGCCTACGTTGGCCCGGGTAACGGTAACGTTTATCTGCGTCGCCACGCCCAGTTTGGCCAGCTCAGCCAGGCCTCGCGCGGTCAGGTCAAACGAGCCGGGCCCTCGTATCGCGTCGTGGGCCTCGGCCGTGGCGGCGTCTATGCTCAGAGCTACCCGCGAGAAATTCGCCCGCGATATCCGCCGGGCCATGGTAGCGTCTATGAGCGTGCCGTTGCTAGCCAGGGCGGTCGGCACGCCAAGGGCGGCAGCGAAGCGGGCTAGTTCCTCCCAGTCGTTCCGCAGCAAAGGCTCGCCGCCGGAGAACACGAACACGGGAGGCCCCATCTTCGCAGCCGACTTCAACAGGCCCTTGACATCGGCGGTGGTAAGTTCGTCCGGCGAGGTCTGGACGTCAAGCCGACGACAATGACTGCACGCCAAATTGCACCGGGCAGTGGACTCCCAAAAAAGCATCCGCAAAGGCCTGGCGGGTTTTGTCGGCGGGGTAGTCATATCGAGATTTCCTCGTCGCTGAGGTAGCAGGCTGGGTCGTCGCCCCACGTACCATTGCCAGCAGCCTGGGCCCGTGCTCGCAGGTTGCCATTGCAGACATCCAGGAACCGGCACCGCTGACATCGGCCTTGCAACAGTTCCTTCCGTCGGCGGAGTTGCCGCAGCAGCTCCGACCCCTGGCCTGTCCAAATTTTGCTAAAAGGTTCGTCGCGGATATTGCCCACC
>QNCB01000155.1 GCA_003644335.1 Planctomycetota bacterium
AAAGTCAATTGGCTGAGGAACCTGGCAGCGAAGACGCCAATGCCCTGGCAGAGCAGACCGCAGCGGGGGAGTTCCCGTCGCAGCTGGCTGGAGATGTGTCAGCGGAGTTTCAAGCTGATATGAAACTTTGGCAATGGCTTTCGCCAACAGGCGACACATTCCGGGCGACTCACCGCCACAACGATGTAACTTGGCGGCGGTGTAACGAGGAAACCAAAGAATGGTGCAACGACATAATTCTGTTATGGGGCGACGAAGAAACTGGGCGGCGGTGGCGGCGATGGCAGGTTACCACGCGAGACGCTATCCAGGATTTGTTCCTGGCCGATCTCGACCAGGCAGTCCAGACCTTGCCGGAGGAGGAGCTGCGAAAGAGCATCGAAAATCTGTACCTGCGCGACTGGTAGCTATTGTTGCTTGATTGACGGGGCTAGGATTCGGCGGATGATTGTTTCCAGGCTTCGCAGGTGGTGGGTGGTCATTACGGGTTTGTCCAGCGTGCCGGTAACGCGTATCTCGACCAGCTCTTTCGACAGGGCCTGGAGCAGTTCCGTTACGATATTATCCAGCCGAGGCAGCTTGCCGGGCGGGCCTGTCAGGAAGGTAAGGTTCAGCTGGTCGGTCTTCATATTCATCCTGCCCGAGCCGAGCACGGAGATGCCCTTGGAGACGCCATGTTCAGGCTCGCCGGTGAGGTAGATTTCCCGCAGTAGCAGCGTGTCGTTTTTCAGATGGTATTGCACGAACCCGCTATTGAAGGCCGAATCGCCCGGCACGGAGAGGTAGATGACGTTTAGCAGGCCCAGGATGACGGGCATTTTGTACATGTGGCCTCGCGATATTTCCAGCTCGCCGACCGCTTGACGGGTGGGGGTCTTGCCGCCGGTAGCTTCGAGGAAAATTTGTCCTGCGAGCCTGCCGTTGATTGGCATTTTTTTCTTGTCGGGTGCCTGGCCTGGCTTCTTGCCGGCGTGAAAGAGTTTTTCTATATCGATATTTTCGACCGACGCCTGTAGCCTGTATTTCACAGGCTCGCTCAGATGGATCGTCGCGTCGCCGGCGAGCCTGCCGCCATGTGCCCGGGCGACGATATTGTTCAGCCTGAACACCTTGCTGGCTGGGCCTTTGATGAGCCGGCCTTGGATGGCGGAAATGAGATGCTTGCGAAGTTCCAGCCTGGTCAGCGCGATATCGGCATCGACGCTAAGCCCGCCAGCTGGGCTGACCGCAGCCTTGCCGTCGATGGTGCCGGTGAGTTTCCTGGGCCCAAAGCCGATGTCAAGCAAGACGTCGCGGAACCCCAAGGCACCGTCGATGCTCCAGGAAACCGTAGCGGGCCTGGCCTGGGTAGCCTTGCCCGGGGCTGGGGTGGCTGGTTTTTCTCGGCGGAAGGTGAGTTTTTCTATCTCGGCGTTGCATCGTCCCGAGGGCTTGAACCATTTGGACAGCGGCAGAATCTCCGCGGGCAAGGCTGCGAGAAACTCCTCGTCGAAGGGGATTTCCTTGGCGGAGATTTTCAGTGTAGCTTCGTCGCGGGCTTTGCTGATGCGGACTTCGCCCGAGAGTTTCGCGGACATTTTGTCATGTAGTAGCTGGGCGTCGCTTAGCACGACCCGGCCTGGGCTGGCTTCGAGCCGGCCTGTAACGCCTTGAAATGTGTAGGGAAAATCCTTGAAGCGGATGGTTACCCCCGGAGCCTTGGCGTCAACGACAAGGCGGTAGGCCATCTCGCCAGAGTCCTCCGGCGTTTTTAGTTCGACGCTCATGTCAGCTTGGCCCGCGGGGGCCAGGCTCTGCCAAACCTCGCGAAGTTTCGCAGGCAGGGCGTCGATGAATTCGCGCCCCAGCTGGACATTTTCGCCTCGGCAGGTCAGGTCGAATCTCAGCTCGGGCTGGGTGAGGATAATTTTTCCGTCCACGCTGATATCAGCTTGGCTATGCTTGCCGCGGAGATTTTTTATCTCGACGCTCCGCGGGGTAATTTGCAACTCCCCAGCTGCGTCTGAAACCTGGTATGGAAATTTTTCGTACTTAAAAGCTACGTCCCGCAAGCTCGCGTCGATTTTATAATCCACCTTGCCCGTCTTGCTCGATCGATTTATCGTAGCGGAAACTCTGCCGAGCATGCCCGAGGGCGACAGGGCGTCGAAGAGCTTCCGAGCCTGACCAGCCAGGGCCTGTCGAAGGGTTTTGTCCAGCGGCACGCGGGCAGCGGTGATAGCCAGCTGAGCCCCCGGCGAGCTTTTGTCCGCCCGGTCGATGGTGCCCTTTATTTTGCAGAGCGCCCCCCCAGCCTGGCTGAGGATTTCGGGAATGGTAACCCTGCCCAGGCGGTAGTGAACCTCGCCGAACAGGTTGCCCAGCGGATACGGGAACCACTTGCAACTCATCCGAGCGTCGCCCTTCATGTAGATGTCCAGCTCGTAAATATTCTTCGCTTCCTTGCCGGGGTCGACCATGCGGAACCGCCCGTTAACTCGGCCTGCGGGACTTGTCATGTCCCATACTTTTCTATGGCGGTCTTTCGGCAAGGCTTGGTAGAGGGCCTGGTCCAACGAGACGTTTTGCCCATCGACGTTCAAATCGTATCGCTGGTAGCCTGCGCCTTTTTCAACCGTGCCGGTAACGCGGAACCGACGCAGGCCTCGCTGGGCTTTTAGGTCAAGACTCCCCATGCCGCTGGGCGTGAACTTAACCAAGCCGCTGACATTGGACATCGGCAGCGGGAAAAAGTCCGCGACCATCGAGACATTGTTGAGCGTCAGCTCGCCGGCGCCGCTGGCCTGGCCTGACGCGTCGCGTTGGTAGTGCAGTGAGACATTCGCGCTGCCCCTGGGCTGGAACCGCTTGCGAAGCGAATCGACAATCTTGGCAAGGTTGCCGGTAGCCCGCTTGGGCAGGCGCAGATCGGTTATTTTCACGTCGAGCGAAAATGGACTTTCCTTGCCATAGCCCTGGTATGTTCCGTTGAGCGAAAAAGCAGCCCGGCCTGCTTCGACGAGACGCCCGGAAATTTTTTCCATCCGCACGCCGGAGCGATTGAACAACAGCCTGCCTTCAACATTCGCCAGGCTCAGCCCGCCCTCCTCTGGCGGGAGCTTCAGCGAGAAATCTTCCAGCTCGATTTCGTACATGCCCTGCTGTGGATTAGTGTTTTTCCCTTCGAGCATCCGAAACTCGCCCTTGGGGCTATAGCGGTCGATCCACTCCTGATACTTCGGCGGCAGGAGGTGAAACAACTCCTCGGTCGCAGCTCCCTCGAGCGTGCGGATTGTCCCTGTGGCTGTGTCCAGCTCTAACCTGGCCCAGAGAATATCCCGCACCTCGGCGGGTTTGGCAGTAGGCTTGGCGGGCTTGGAAGGTTTTGCGGGTTTTGCAGCTGGGCCTGGCTCACGTTTGAGCGTAACTTTGATGTCGTGGGACGAGACTGGGATGAGCGAACATTTCCATCGCCACCTGGCTGGGTCGCCGCCTAGCGTTTCGTAGCGTTGGCCATCTTTTACGATAGGCCGAAGTATGCCGTCGATGAGGTAGACGCTGGGCAGAGGCCCCGGGCCTGTGTCGGAAAGGGAGTGCGATTGGCTGATTTGGCGGAACAGCCGCTCGGCGTTGCTGACCCCGGCGAGCTTGTCGTACTCGATGTTCAGCTCCGGGCCGATGCAGTGGATTTCGGTGATTTCAAGTTGGCCTTTGAGAAAGAGCGACAGCGGATTGTGTTTCAGCACGACCCGCCTGGCTGAGAAGAAAGGCCGAGGCGAACTGCTGTCTCGCAAACGTACCTGAACCTTGTATAGACTGATACCCTCGAACAGGCTGAACTCCGCGGAGTGCACATCGACGTCCCCAGCGGTGAGTTTCTCCAGGGCTTTGATAGCCTCGCGACGAATAAAGTTGTCGTTGGTAAAGAACCAGCCGGCGTAGAGCAACGTCAGCAACAACGCCAAGACGAACAGCCCACGCCGCCGACGCTCGGGCGAGACATATTTCCACATCCGCCGACGTCGCTGAGGCAAACGAGCTGAAAGTTGTCGAAGTTTTTTTGTTTGCTCAACCAGCTGCATAAACCTACGCCTGCTTGCCTGTTTCCCTATTCATCATCTCCGCCAGTTTATCCGCGTTGAGGTTTTCTTGCCAGTCTATAACCAAGCCTCGCCGGGCTGGGCTTGCACGGAGCGTTCGCAGAATTAGTCCCAGCCCAAGTCCCGCAGCCTGGCTTGGGGTTTCGATTCCGGCCCCCAGGCTGGTCATAGTTTTCAGTACTACTTCGAGTTGCTCGACCTTGGCGGGATAGTGCACCGGGCCTGCATAAATAATCTCGCTCAGTGTAGCCAGGAAAACGCGTCGCTCACGCTTACCCGCGCCAGGCTGAATTAGTATCTTGCGAAATTTTTTGTATTGTTCATCTTTCTCGCAGGCTTCGGGCCTGGGCCAAAAGTCAGCCAGGCCTACCTGCCGAAATCTTTCGCCCTCGAAAAACGCGAGCCTGTCCAGGCGAGTTTTGCATG
>QNCB01000156.1 GCA_003644335.1 Planctomycetota bacterium
GAACTATGGCGGAATGTATTTTTAATCTGCTAAGGGGGCGTAAAATGTGTAACAATTCTTGCCATCGGGATGTAAGTAGTGCGCCCATATGGGGTTACAGCTATCGGCTTCAAAACCTCATTGCTCCACAAAACAGGGACAAGCCACCCCGTAGCGGCAATGCGGCCCGGGTCAAGCATAGCCCGCCTCAGTTTCTAATCGTGGATGACGACGGGGAATCGCTCGCCCAACTTGGCCAGGGACTGCTGGAGTGGGGCTATTGCGTGGCGACAGCTTGCGATGGGATGGAGGCAGTACACGCGATTCGCACCAACCCGGAAATCGAGATCGCGATTCTCAACTGGATGATGCCAGGCCTGGGGGGCATGCAGGCCGGTCAGACGATAAAGCAAATTTCGCCCAACACTCGCGTATTCGTAACTGTCGGCGAGGCCTTTCGCGACGAATTAACCAAGCGGTTTCCATCGTGGGCAGAGGGGTACATCGCCAAGCCCGTCAACTGGGAGGCTCTGAAAAATCTCTTGCCGACATTGGCGATGAGCGCATAGCGGGCTGATCGGGGGACGCGCAGCGGATGACTGCGGCGAGGACAAACGAGCTTGGCCTCGGTATCGCGGGAGATGCCGAGGCCAGGCCGTCGGGGCTGAAAAATTGGAAACAAGCATCAACCATCAGGAGTAATAACGATGCGTAATAAAAAGATACCTATCCGATTCAAATTGCGAGTCATGAATATTCGGCGGTATGTTCTGATACCTCTTGTCGTGTTGATAATTGCCCTGGTTGGTACATGCGGGCTGGTTTTGGCCCTGGATGCCCGCGCAAAAACAGAGAGGCAATCGGCACGGACATTTCGCCGAGTTCACAAAGATTTTCACGCAGCGTTGGCAGATCGTGCCGCAGCCATGGATATGGCTATGGACGCGATATCGAACGATGAAATTTTAACGAAAGCCTTCGCAAAGAAAAACACCTCTGCGGTGCTGGCCCAGGCCAGGCCAATCTTCGCAAAACTTCTTACTGATCATAACATAACGCATTTTTATTTTATCGGTACGGACAGGGTGTGTTTTCTTCGGATTCATCAGCCCGGGCGTTATGGCGACAAGATAGACCGCTTTACCGCCAAGGAGGCCGAGCAAACCGGCAAGACCGCCTGGGGCATAGAACTTGGGCCACTGGGTACCTTTACTCTGCGGGTGGTACAGCCCTGGTACAACAAGGGCAAATTGATAGGTTATCTCGAACTTGGCGAGGAGATAGAGCATATCATCACGCAAATTCAACATTCGTTGGGCGTTGATTTTGTCATTGGGATAGACAAGCAGTTCCTGAATCGTGAGGCGTGGGAGCAAGGCCAAAAAATGATGCACAGGCGATCGGACTGGAACCGGTTTCCTTCGTTCGTCATCACAAATAATACGATGGACAAAATCTCCCCAGCCCTGATGGCTCAAATAGGTCAAGGCGAGCACGAGCATATCACCAGCGGGCAGGAAATCTCAATAGCGGGCCACGACTACCGCATGGTATTCCACGAGCTTATGGACGCGGGCCACCGAAGGGTCGGAGAGATGGCCGTATTGCAGGATTTCAGCGCAAGCCACGCCAGCCTGATAATGACGATAGTGCAGATATCCGTCATATGCGTAGCCATCGGCACGATAATCGTGGTGTTTCTCTACTTTTTCCTAGGTTGGATACAGCGAAAATACGCCCGCCAGTCGGATACCATCCGCGAGAACCAGGAGACCATGCGTACTCTGCTGGACGCCCTGGACGATGTAGCCCTGCTGCTGCACACCGACGGCACCATCATCGCCGCCAATCAGACAGCCGAGCGGGAAATGGGGCTTGACTCCGGTGAAATATCAGGCCGGTTCATCCACGATCTGCTCCCGGATGAAGCTGCCTCGGAGATTACATCGCATATCGAGCTGACAATCAGCACGGGCAAACCTGTTGAGTATGAGCAACAGATAGGGGGCAGATGGTTCGTCAACAATATTTTCCCCATCAACAACATCGCGGGCAAAGTTGCGAGGGTTGCGGTCTATTCTCGCGACATTACCGATGCGAAACTGGCGGAGGAAAAGTTGCAGCAAGCCACCGCCCGGGCAGAGACGCTCGCTGCCGAGGCCAAGCGGGCAGATCAGATCAAGAGCGAGTTTCTGGCCAATATGTCCCACGAAATCCGCACGCCCATGACAGCCATTCTCGGGTTCACCGAGCAACTCAAAAGTCCGCAACTGACCAGGGAGGAGCGGGACGAATATCTGGATATAATCGCCCGCAATGGCAGACACTTACTTGGACTGATAAATGACATCCTCGACCTGTCCAAAATCGAGGCTGACAAGATCAGCATCGAGCGGATACCGTGCAACCCCGCCTCGGTGATAGCTGATGTCGTCAGCCTGATGCGAGGCAAAACAGCCCAGAGACGCGTAGGGCTTTATGTCCGATATGACGGAAAAATACCACAAACCATCCAGACCGACCCGACCAGGCTGCGGCAAATTCTGTTGAATCTGGTGGGCAATGCCGTGAAGTTCACCGACAAGGGTGATATCCAAATAATTGTCAACTTCCTGCCAAGCTGGCGCAACGGCAAGCCAGCCATACGCATCGGGGTTATTGATGATGGCATTGGCATGTCAGAGAAGGTTCTCGCGAAGATATTCACCCCCTTCAAACAAGGCGATTCGTCCACATCCAGACGATATGGCGGGACTGGGCTGGGACTGGCTATCTCGCACAAGTTCGCCGAGTTACTCGGTGGCGAACTGACCGCCAGCAGCATATCAGGCCAGGGCAGCGAGTTTACCCTCACGATACCCACCGGCGATATCCGCGGGGTACCGATGTTGTCCGACCAGGCCGAAGCCCTTAACGGCAAAGAGCATGATGTCCAGCAGGACCCGTCCGACACCGCACCGCTTGATGGACTGCGGATTCTCCTGGCTGAGGACGGCAGGGACAACCAGCTGCTGATAGGAACGATACTCCGCCAGGCCGGGGCTGAGGTGGAAGTCGTAATCAATGGACTCCAGGCCGTCCAGCGGGCAGGTGAAACCGAAGCGGAGAAATTTGATCTTATCCTGATGGATATGCAGATGCCGGAAATGGATGGCTACGAGGCTACGCAAAAACTTCGCACCGAGGGCCTGGACACTCCAATCATCGCCCTGACCGCAAACGCCATGCGCGAAGACAGGCAAAAATGTATCAATGCAGGGTGCACAGACTACTGCACCAAGCCAATCGACAGAAGCCATCTCATTCAAACTATCGCCCGATACGTCGATCGCAAACCCGCCTGTCCAGACAACCAAGCCAGCTGCCCAGCCACACAGCCAAAAGATTCTTCGCAGCAGGTCATACGGTCGCAATTCGAATCCGACCCGTGTCTGACGACTATCCTGGCTGGGTTCGTAACCCAACTGCCGCAAACCATCCAGGAGATGCACCAAGCCTCTGCCAACGGACTTTTTGAACAGGTTGGCCGAAGCGCCCACCAACTCAAAGGGGCCGGTGGAGGCTATGGTTATCCTCAACTGTCAGAACTTGGTGCCGCCATGGAGCAAGCAGCAAAGATGCAGGACGCCGAAGCCATAACGCTTCTGCTGGATAAACTCAGGACATTATGTCTCGCCATACAGGCCGGCCTGGCTCCGGTTGGCGAGGGAAAGGACATGTCATCATGAAAGTTCTAATAGTGGATGACAGCCCCCAGGCTCTGGCTCTGGCCAGGGCAAGATTGGCAGAGGAAGATGTGGATATTATCTGCGCCGACGGCGGCGAAGCTGGCCTGCACGCCGCAGAGGAACATAAACCCGACCTGATACTGCTGGATGTAGACATGCCGGAACTGTCAGGGTTCGATGTCTGCAGGGCATTGAAAAACGACAACAAGCTGGACCTGATACCAGTGATATTCCTCTCTGGCTCAGACGAAGCCCAGGCTAAAATAACAGGCCTGGAACTCGGCGCGGTGGACTATGTAACCAAACCCTTTGACGCATTCGAGCTGCGCGCCAGAGTGCGGGCTGCCCTGCGAACCAAACGGCTGCAGGACATGCTCATAGAGAAGGCCCACATAGACCCGCTGACCGGGCTGTCCAACCGCCTGGCTATGATGGAAAAACTGGACCAGGAATGGAACAGAACACTGCGACATGGCAGGTCCCTGTCATTCGTCATGATCGATGTGGACTTCTTCAAACAGGTCAACGATACCTATGGGCATGTCGTGGGAGACAGGCTGCTGCAAGGGTTTGGCCGGAGCATCATGGCTTCGTGTCGAAATATTGATTTGCCCGCGCGGTATGGCGGAGAGGAATTCGCCATCATCGTTCCGGACGCCCCGGCCCAGCAGGCAGCCATGTTGGCCCAGCGATGTCGAGCCGCGATATCACAGGTCGCCGTACCCGTCGGTGAAAACACCGTCCAGGCCACCGCCAGCTTCGGTGTAGCTGATACGGCATTGGCCCGCTCACAA
>QNCB01000157.1 GCA_003644335.1 Planctomycetota bacterium
ACCAGGAACCTGTCGGGCTTGAACTTGCCCGGTGAAAATATCACAGGCCCGTCGGGTACACTCGCATTATCTTGCCCCCCTGCCCCGGCCTGGCTTGGCTTGGCAGCAGACGAAACTGGCCCGGCGGGCCCAGCTAAAATCCTTCCCAGCGTTCGGACAGCCCAGGCGGTACTCACAATTTTGTCCTCCGCCAGATTGCCGTCCCAAGCCCCGCTGGGCAACTGCTCCTGCATCAACAGTCTGGCCAACTCAACGTCCAGCCTCTTGCCCGCGAGCTTCCGCCCCAGGCCTGTCGCGACGAGCAGGTCGAACAGATACGCGTATTTTGGCTCGTCGCCCCAGTACCACTCGGCAGGCTTGGCCAGGCTGGAATGCCTCGCCAACCAATTCAACGCCCGCTCGTAGCCCTGCCCGTCGCCAGGCTTGGCCTGGTTCTTTTGGCTCGCCAATATCGCCCAGGCCAAGGCACCCGCAGCAGAAGCTGGGCCGTTGCTCGTGCCGCGCAAACGCCTGGGCCTGCCGCCGCGAGGATGATAACCAAATCCGCCATCGGAATTTTGCGCCCGCTTCAGGAAACCCCGCGCCCGGGCATAGAGTTTTTGCGACACTTTCGCGCCGAGTTGCCTCGCAGCCTGCATCGCCCGGAGCACCTGGGCTGTGTCGTTCGTGTTGGCAACCTTGGCCCCAGCCTCGCTGCCCCAACCGCCCGAAGCAAGCTGCTGTCCCGCCAGCCAATTAACGTCAGCTTGGACTTTCCCAAGCAACTGCCCGCGATTGTGCGTATCAGCCCGGCGGTGCAGAACCCGGGCCAGCAGTATCACGCGCTCAGCGACGGCGAAAATCCCCTGGCCATTCCGCGGAGTTTGCAAACTGATCTTCCCAATGACCGAGGCGACCCGCGAGTCCCCAGGCCCAACGCCAGCCTGAAGATAGGCCAGGGCGACCAGCGCCTCAGCTCCGCCGCCGGCGTAGCGATAACATCGCGACTGCCAGCGTCCCCGCTGACTGTCCAGATACCCCAGCCCGCGCGAAACCGCCTGCCTGATAGCCTTTCGCGGAACAGCCTGCTCCCCTCTGCTCGCAACACCCGGAGGCGCAGCCTGGGCTGGAGCTACCAAAACACCAGCCAGCAGACAAGATGCCGCCAGGCTACGAAATTTCGCAATGTTGAAAATCATTCGCCTATAATTTTCACCAGCAGCCGCTTGCGGCGTTTGCCGTCGAACTCGTAATAGAAAATATGTTCCCAAGGCCCGAGGTGCAGCTTGCCGTCGGTGATGGCGACAACAACCTCTCGCCCCATAACCTGCCGCTTGAGGTGCGCGTCGGCGTTGTCCTCATAGCCATTGTGGTCGTACTGGTCGTGCGGTTTTTCCGGCGCGAGTTTCTCCAGCCAACGTTCGTAGTCGCCATGCAGACCAGGCTCGTTGTCATTGATAAAAACCGACGCGGTTATGTGCATGGCATTGACGAGCACAAGCCCGTCCTGCACGCCGCTTTCGTCGACGAGCTTCTCGACCTGGTGGTGAATCGAAATTATCTGCCGTCGCTGCGGGACGTCCATCCAGATTTCCTGCGTAAGCGTTTTCATATTTTCAGCTCCAATCGCAAAAAACAGCCAGGTCCTTCCGCCAAGCCGCCGCAGGCCTGACTGTATGATATTGTCCCGACAGGCCAGCTACTTGCCAGAATAAAATATCCACCGCGGGCTGTAAAATGGTAGAATGTGACGCGGAAATATGACTTGGCCATGTAGTTGCCCCGCCGACTCGGGGCAAGATCGGGAACGACATGCTCTTTCATCGTTACGGAAAATTCACCGGCGGAATTGACCTGCCAGAGGAAAAACAGGCGACCATTGACGAGCCTATATCTGCTGGGCCCCTGCCGGATGAGTTGCACGTGCCACTGAATTACAGCGACCAAATGCCCCCCGCAAGCCCGGCGGTATCCCCAGGCCAGGCCATCTCGCGGGGCGAACTTCTCGCCCGGGCCACCCAGGGTGGGCTGGACATATTCGCCCCGGCCAACGGAGTGGTGCGGGATATCTCGACACGCGACATTACGCTGACGAAGCTGCGCGGACAGAGCGAATTGCTGGCCAGGGAACCCGTGCGTGACTGGGAAAAACTCTCCGCCGAGCAGCTGCGGGAACTTATTCGCGAGGGACAGCTTCCCACTTTTCGCAGGCCTGGCGAAGCGATAATAGATTGGCTCGAAGAGGCCCGCCGACACCGGTCTGGTCAGCTTGTCATAAACGCGATGGAAGATCAGCCTTTCGTTACAGCTGACCATCGTCTGCTGGTGGAACATGGGCCTGAGGTTATCGCCGGGGCGAGTATCCTGGCCCGGGCTGGGCGAATCGGGCAGGTTACCCTGGCTGCGGATCAGCAGAAGACGGAAAACTATCAGCACCTCACCGCCCCGGCCCAGGCCCATGGGCTGGAGCGCGTCGCACTGCCCAGGCGGTATCCCATCGGAGCGGACAATATCCTGCTTAGCGTGCTGACCGGCAGAGAGGTTCCCTGTGGCGGCAAGGCTGCGGACATCGCCCTGGCGATTATCGACGCCGCGAGTTGTTTCGCGATTTATCGTTGGGTCGCCTGTGGAGACAGGTTGGCTGGGCGAGTGGTAACGCTGAGTGGGCCTGGCGTAAAAAGGCCTGGCAATTTGTTCGTGCTGTTCGGCACGAACTGCCACGAGCTGGCAGCCCCGGCTGAGGGGCCTCTCGTCATCGGCGGGCCTATGATAGGCTCGGTCGCCTCGGCCCGCTCGGTGGTAGGCCCGGGCTGCGACGCGGTTTTGGCTCTGGAGCCGACCTCCCCCGGCGTAGCGACGCAGTGCGTGCGGTGTGGGTGGTGTCGCGACCACTGTCCAACCAGGCTAAACGTAGCTGTGCTGAACGACCTCTACGAACTGGGTCATGTCCAGCCTGCCAATCTCCTGGGCGTGCTATCGTGCCTGGGCTGCGGGGTCTGTTCATACGTCTGCCCCGCTGTTCTGCCGTTGACCGAGCGAATGCGCCAGCTGAAAAAATCGCTCCACGCCCTGCCAGGTCGCGACAGAACAGCAGAAGAAAAATTCGCCAGGCACATGCGACGACGAGGCACCAGAAGACGCTGGCTGGCCCGACGAAAAAAACAAAAACAGCGAACCACGAATGAACATTAATGGACACTGATTATCGTAAAAAACAAAGTTTATCATGAAGAGCATGGGGTTTTTTGTGGACTGAAAAAGATTAAGGAGAATCGTTGATGGATAATCAGCCGACGCAATTGGACAACCTTGCCCGGGCTGGCCTGGGGGTTGGCTCGTTGGCCCATGCGCCGCTGTTGCGAGCGCCGGAAAAAGTGCGGACGATATTTCTCGTAACGATAGCTGCTGCCTGCCTGCCCCTGGCTGCGGGGATAGTGTTCTTCGGCTACCGCGCCGCGTGGGTCGCTGCGGTTGCCATGATATCCTGTGCCGCGATAGAGCGACTGTACTTCCAAATCACCCATATCCCGTCATTGCTAGGCAGAAGCCACGCGTATCTCACGGGCCTTTTGCTAGCCCTGACGCTGCCACCATTCACGCCGTGGTACGTGGTCGTGATAGGCTCCGCATTTGCGATAATCATCGGCAAGGCAATCTTCGGCGGAGTAGGCCACTTCCTCTGGCAGCCCGCGCTGGTAGGCCGATTCGCCGTAGCTGTCATCATGCCCGCGCTAATCGCGCCACCAGCTGCCAGCAGCCTGCAGCCTGACCGTTGGCCCATCCTGGCCATGAGCCATCTCGTGTTTGGCGATATCGACCAGGCCCAGCCGATCCGCCGGTACCAGGGTTGGCAGGAGCAGTTCGAGAAAGACCAAGCCAGGTTCAACCGCAAAAAAATACGACAGCTGCCCAGCGGCTATCTCGTGGAGCACCCCGCCGCTGCGCTGGCCAGGCTGACCGACCCCCGACACGAGCCAGCCTACAGTGCTCTGGCGCGAGTTCGGGCGGATATACCGGGCCGAAAACCAACCGCCCTGAGCCAGCTGCCCCCGCTGAATGACATGCTCTTCGGAGCCAGGCCCGGGGGCATTGGCGAGACTTGTGCCGCTGCAATTATCGCTGCCGGGCTGTACCTTATATATCGAAACTATGTCAAGTGGCAGCTGCCGGTTTTGTTTCTGCTGGCCGCTGCGGTCGTCGCCGCGGTCGCGCCGGTGCGATTGGCTGGGCCTGGCGGGTCGGTCGAGTGGGTCTATTTTCCCATCCTCTACGACGGGCTAAACGTACCGGCCACGCTCGGGGCGGGGTTTACCTACGTCAACTATCAGATACTCAGCGGCGGGATGTTGCTCGCTGCGTTTTTCCTGGCCACGGAAATGACCTCCAGCCCCGTAACCACAGGCGGGCAGATTATCTTCGGCCTGGGCTGCGGAGCGGTCGCAATGCTGATAAAACTCTACCTCGACACACCAATCCCCGCGTACCTGGCGGTGCTGGC